>NZ_JAAGPB010000176.1:0-15906 GCF_017104585.1 Burkholderia sp. Ac-20392 | reverse complement strand
TTGTCATACACCGGACTATAACCCCTTTCCATACAGGCCGCTCTTCCGATCTGCCGAGAACGCCGGCCGCGATGCCGGACGGCACCGTGGAAATCGACCGCGCGCCGCCGGCCGCCGATTCGAGCGGCGGCGCGGACGCGCTCTGCGCATGGCCGCTCGGCGGCAATGCGAGCGCCACCGACAGCGACACGGCAAGCAACTGTTTGACACGCATGGCAGGATGAAAACGACGCCGTCCCGCGCGCCGGGCGCGCATCGCGGCGTTTGGTCTGAATATTCGGGTCATTGTACCGGCGACATCGCGACTGTCCCGTGCGGCAAGCGCGCCATCTGCGTACTCGGCGCCGCGAATGCCACTGCTATGATAGGCGCCCGTTGAAACGTTGGATCGGATCGGGGTGCGGGGATGGCATACGGCGCCCTGCCCGATCGCGAAGCAGGACCGAGCGACGTGCTCGCGCGAGCACGCCGTTCCACTGGAGCACGACATGTCAGGACTCACCCATTTCGACGCCGCCGGCCATGCGCACATGGTCGACGTCGGCGGCAAGCAGGAAACCCAACGCATTGCGATCGCGCGCGGCACGATCAGGATGCTGCCGGCTACGTTCGCGCTGATCCGCGACGGCAAGGCCAAGAAAGGCGACGTGCTCGGCGTCGCGCGCATCGCAGCCATCCAGGGCGCCAAGCGCACGGCCGACCTCATCCCGCTGTGCCACCCGCTCGCGCTGACGCGCGTGGCCGTCGAGTTCGAACTCGACGACGCGCTGCCCGGCGTCCACTGCGTCGTACAGGTCGAGACGTTCGGCCGCACCGGCGTCGAGATGGAAGCGCTGACCGCCGTGCAGGTCGGGCTGCTGACCGTCTACGACATGTGCAAGGCCGTCGATCGCGGGATGGTGATCACCGACGTGAGCGTGCGCGAGAAGCGCGGCGGGAAGTCTGGGGACTGGAAGGCGGAGGAGCCGGCGGGCTGAGTGGCCCTGCGGCGGTCGACCCGGCCGGAACCGCTGACGGCCAGCCATTGCCCGGCCGGATGACGTGTGCGCCTTGCCCGTCAGGCCGACGATCTGACCAGATTTGAAATGCCGTTGAAGGGCAAATTCGAGACATCCGTCGCTTATCTCATACAATTACGGAATTCCGCACGAGAGAGCGTGCGACCCAGCACAAAAAAAGCGAGCACGGGTAATGAATTCGCAAGCATTGAGAAGCGCACTGCTGGCCGGGCCGGTTCAGGACGAACGACTCGTCAAACTGGAGACGCCGCTCGGCCCTGACGTCCTGCTGCCCCATCGCGTCAAGGGGCGATCCCGGCTCGGACGGCATTTCGAGTTCACGGTCGACGCCGTGTCGGTGTCCGATGACATCGAACTCAAGAAGCTGATCGCGCAGCCGGTGACGCTGCGCATCCAGCAGGCCGACAAGTCGTACGCGCCGCACCACGGGTACGTGCACGCTGCTCGCCGGCTCGGGTCGGACAGCGGCCTCACGCACTACCAGATCGTCTTCGCCTCGTTCCTGCACTTCCTGAAGTTCCGCCGCGACCAGCGCATCTGGCAGGACAAGTCCGCCGACGAGATCATCGCCGACGTCCTGAACCAGCATCAGCAGGCCAAAGGCTGCTTCGATTTCAGGCTCTACCAGCCGCTGCCGTCCCGTTCGTTCTGCATGCAATACGAGGACGACTGGCATTTCGTGCACCGCCTGATGGAATCGGAAGGCCTGTACGGTTTCTGGGAGCAGGCGCAGGACGGCAAGTCGCACAAGCTCGTCATCGTCGACCGGATCGATGCGCTGCCCGCGCTGGCGCCGCAGACCCTGCGCTTTCATCACGCCGGCGCACGCGACGAAGCCGACACGCTCGTCCAGTTCTCCGGCACACGCACGCTGCGCAGCGTCGCGCGCACGACGCGCACGTTCGACTACAAGCAGCCGCCCACCGCATCGAATCCGAAGGCGACTCACCTGCCGACGATCGCGAACCAGGGCGACCTGCCGCAGCAACTCGAAGTCTACGAATACACCGGGGCCTACACGTACCCCGAACAGTCTCGCGGCGACCATCTGTCGAAGATCTGGATGGAGGAACAGGAGTCGCACGCGAAGCGCTTCCACGGTATCGGCGGCGTCCGGCGCATGGACGCGGGACGCACGTTCGAGCTCGCGGATCACCCCGAACACGACAAGGACGATGCCGGCCAGCGCCGCTTCGCCGTGATCGAAACGGCATGGCTGATCGCCAACAACCTGCCCGTCGCCGATCGGCAGGCCGGATTCCCGCACAGCCTGCAGGCCGAAATCGACGACCTCGTGCAGGCTGGCGGCGCCGACCTGCCGCATGTCCGGCATCCGGACGGCAGCGCGGGCGTTTTCCAGGTCAGCATCGAAGCGCAGCGCACCACGGTGCCGTTCCGCAGCCCGTTCGAACACCCGAAGCCGCCGATGCATCTGCAGTCGGCGATCGTCGTCGCACCGCAAGGCGAGGAAGTCCACACCGACGAACTCAATCGAATCAAGGTCCGCTTCCACTGGGATCGCCTCAACGACGGCGACGAGAAGGCCTCGTGCTGGTTGCGCGCCGCCGCATCGGATTCGGGCAGCGGCTATGGCGCCGTGCACCCCCATCGCAGCGGCGAGGAAGTGCTGGTCGATTTCCTCGGCGGCGACTGCGACCGTCCGATCGTCGTCGGGAAGCTGTACAACGGTGCGACCAGCCCGCAATGGCACAGCAACGGCATCCTGTCCGGATACCGATCGAAGGAATACGCGGGCGTCGGTTACAACCAGCTGGTGCTCGACGACGCGACCGCGCAGAACCGCGTGCACCTGTACAGCAGCCAGGCCAACACGCACCTGCACCTCGGCTACCTGATCGACCACACGGGCAACAACCGCGGCAGCTACCTCGGCAGCGGGTTCGACCTGCGCTCCGACGCCTTCGGCGCGGTTCGCGCGAATCGCGGCCTGTACGTCACCACGCATCCGAAACAACCGGCGAGCCAGCCGCTCGACGTCAAGGAGACGCAACAGCAGCTCGTCACGGCGGAAGGCCTGATGGAAGCGATGTCGGGGGTCAGCGCGCAGCATCAGGGCGAGTCGCTCGACCCCGGCCACGCCGCGCTGAAGCAGTTCACCGATGCGACGCAGAACAGCGTGAGCGGCAGCGCGTCGGGCGGGCGAACCGGCGGCGGCGGAACCGGCAGCGCCAATGCGTTCAAGGAACCCGTGATGCTGTTCGGCAGCCCGGCCGGCATCACGCTGGCGACGCAGCAATCGGTGCACTTCGCCGCGGACCAGCACGTCAACCTCGTCAGCGGACAGAGCACGCACGTCGCGGCCGGGAAGTCGCTGATCGCGAGCGTCCTCGACCGGATCAGCCTGTTCGCGCAGAACGCGGGCATGAAGCTGTTCGCCGGCAAGGGCAAGGTGGAGATCCAGGCGCACGCGGACAGCATCGAGTTGACCGCGCAGAAGGCGCTGAAGCTGCTGGCGGTCACCGAGTCGGTCGAAGGCGCCGCGGCGAAGGAAATCCTGCTGACGTCCGGCGGCGCGTATATCCGCATCGCGAACGGCAACATCGAGGTGCATGCGCCCGGCAAGATCGACATCAAGGGCGCGCAGCATGCGTTCAGCGGCCCCACGCACCTGTCGCAAACCATGCCGACGCTGCCGAACTCGACCGGCAACTACGACCAGGCGTTCATCGCGCACTGGGGCGGCACCGACATTCCGGTCGCGAACACGCGCTACCAGATGTTCTCGAACGGCACGCTGATCTCGGAAGGCGTCACCAACGCGGCAGGCGAGACAGGGCTCACGCAGAGCCACGTGCCGCATGACGTCGTCGTCAAGTTTCTAGGGAAATCGAATGGCTGACGTGCAACAGAAGGACAACGTGCTGGGTACCGGCGCGGGGATGCTGACGCCGACCGGGTACAAGGATCGGCCGAAGGTGCAGATCAGCATCTGCGACAAGCATGTCACGCCGGCCGCCGATTCCATCATTGGCACTTGCCCGTTCTACTACCTGCCGCTTCACGGCGAGTACTGGGAAACGGTCGAGAAGGTCAGCATGTCGAGCGCATGGGAGACCGTCAAGAAATTTGCCACGTCATGGGATCCGTGGAAAGACAAGAAAGTCGTCCATGATCTGCTGCACCGGCGGGAGGACCTGCTCAAGCCGAAAAGCATCGATTCGGACTGGTCCCGCCACGGCAATTTCATGATGCGTCATATCGGGTGCGGGCATAAGCCGCCTGCTTACTATGTGAGCTACGGCTACTACTATTGCTCGGATTACGGCACCAATCTCTACCCCACCCTCACGGCAAAGGGAAAGAAATGGCTGGATAACGCGCGGTGGTGGCTTCAGAAATACATCGAGATCGGGCTGTACCAGAACATGCAGGGAAACCAGATCGCAATCAAAAGCGCGAAACCGGGAAACGGCAAGCTCTCGATGCAGGTGACGCGATACGAACTGGAGCTGGACAAGGACGGAGAAACGTTCAAGACCTTCGCCTTCGTCACTCACCCATTGGCATATCTGGACGGAGGGCTGGCCGGCCTGCCGGTCTCGGATCTCGTCAAGATCGGCAGGCGGCCGAACATCGAGGAATGGGGCGACGCGCGCACGCGCCAACAGGCAATCGACGCAGGCATTCCCGTCGCCAAGGCAAAAGCGCGCGAATGGAGCCAGGATGCGGTCGACAAGGCGCGCGAGTGGGGCTCGGACGCCGCCGACAAGGCACGCGAGTGGGGGACGGATGCGGCCGATGAAGTCAACCGCGCGCTCGAACGTTTGCTGAAAAAGTGACATGCGAAAACACAAGCGCTGGAAATGGATCGCCGGTGGCCTCGTTGCCCTGGCCATTGCAACATATGGGTACGTAAATATGACGACGGGCTGGGAGACGATTTCGACAAGCTTCATGCGGAACGACGCGCCATATGGTGGCGGCAACTTCCGCATCAAGGGCAATGAGGTGATGAGTGTCAAGCTCGCCAATCCCGAAGTGACGTTCAAGCCCCAGGCCGAATCGAACGAGCCGCAGCGGCCCGAGCCGACCGAAGCGTGGATGAACGACACCGGCGAGTTGCTGAACCGCATGACGATCAGCTTCTTCCGCGGCACCATCGACGGCGGGATGAAGCGCGAATTCCAGCAGGTCGGCCAGGATGCCGCCTGGTGGTACTCGCCCGACTGGACCGTTCAGTTCATCAGTACGTCATGGATGAACTACAAGGCTCCCGAGGCACAAGGCGGCGACGCGCCGCAAACCACCCGGCTGTGGAAATCGACCAATGGCGGCCTGACCTGGTCGCAACTTCAATGGCCTGCCAGCCAGAACATCGGCCGCCTGCTCTTTCTCGATCCGCAGCGCGGCTACGCGGCCGGCTGGGGGCCGCGCATATGGCGGACTTCGGACGGCGGAAACACGTGGCAGGCGATCGATGTGCCGGCCGATGCACGCGTCGGCAGCGAGACGCGCCAGGATTTCAATGCAATCAGCCTCGGCCCGGACGGTGTTCTGCGAATCGCCTACCATGTCGCACAGACTGCCGAAGCACCGGCTCACAGCGTAGTCGACCGGCTCGACTGGGGGCAGCACGCATTCGTGACGGATACCGTACTGCCGGGCCAGGTCATCACTGCGCTCGACACTACGCCGGAATCGGGATCACGTTATTCGCTGTACACGCTGTCGCATCTCGACGAGCCTCAAAACGGCGAGGGTCGCGACAACGGCCGCCGGACGGGCGCCATTTCCACGTGGACGAACGACCATCCCGAGTCCGTGCAGCAACTGCACACCTTCGACGAGAAGCTCACGCTCGACAGCATGAGCATCGGTCGAAACGGCCTCCTGCTCGTCTATGCAACCGATCCGAACTCCGGAAGTGGCGGTACCGGCGGCGGCGCACCGATCGACCTGACGTTCAGCAGCACCGATGCCGGCAAGTCGTGGAATAAAACGTCAGACAAGACCGCACAGGGCGGCTACTTCGACGCGCAGACCAACACGCTGTACTGGCTGCACGCCTATACGCTGAAGAAACGGACCTTCTGATCGCGCGCCGGCCGTCTCGGCGGCCGGCCCTCACCGCGGCTGCGCGATCGTCATGATCGCGAACCGCAGCGACCTGTCTCGCGCACGATGGCCTTGGCCGCACGCACACGGCCGGCCACGCCGCCCTCGCCTCACTGGCCGCGCTGCGGCTCGAACACGAACGGTTGGGTCAGCAGGAACGGGTTCGCGGTCGCGCCCGTCTGCACGCAGGTCGCGTGCGTCATCGCGTCGACGGCCGCGCGATCGGCCGCCGCATTGCGGCTGCTCGTCGTCACGGTGACGTTCTGCGCTTCGCCGGACGTCGTCATCAGCGCGCGCACGAGCACGGTCGCCGGGCGCGTGAGCGGCTTCGCGGTATCCGGATAGACGGCGCGCGGAATGTGGCAGGTCAGCTTGCTTTCCTGCGACGACGACAGCATCGCGCAGCCGGAAAACAGCATCGCGATGGCGGGCAGGATCAGGTAGGTCGAGCGAATGGCCATGGTCGAATATCGTTCTTCAGCACTGTTCCGGACGCACGCGCCGCGCACCGGGAAACGTCGCCCGGCCGCATCGCATGCATCCCACTGCGCCGCGGCCATCGGACCGGCGCCCCGTTACGGCCGCACGGCCGATCGATGCTCGGCCGCGATCCTGCGTGGCGGACTTCCCCGGTGGCCGGGGTACTGCCTGTGTTCGCTCCGTGCCCCACCCCACACGGGCTGTCACACGAGCGCTTTCGCGCATTGTGCACGCGCGGCCCGGCGAGCGGCGGCGATTTGACAATGGTTGACGCGAATCGCCGCGCCCTTAGCCGGAATCCACCCAATTCGCGAGGTAATCGATACGCGGCCGGGTTCGCACGACTCGCGCCGGGCTCTAACGCCCAACGCGCACCACTGCTTCGTCACGGAGCGGCACATGCCGGAATTCCCCGTTCCGGCAGGCGCTGCGCACATCAATCCGAATCGTCGTCGTCCTCGTCGTCGGCCGCATCGGCCGGAACTTCGCCGTATTTCGCGACGACTGCCGCCTTGAACGGCTTCAGCGCCGGCTGCTGGTCGCACAGCTTGTACAGCGCCGCCAGTTGCTGCGGCCAGTCCTTCAACTCCTTCGCAAACACGTGCAGGCGCGCGACGGTGTCGAGCGCGTCGGCCTCGCGGCCGGCCAGCGCCTGCAGCGCCGCATAGCGACGCAGCACCGTCTCGCCGGGCAGCAGCGCGATCGCGCGCTCATGGGCAGCGAGCTTGGCCGGCAGGTCGTCCGCCGAAATCGGGAGCAGCGTGGCCGCACCGTATTCGCCCCACGCGCCGAACAGCAGCGACGGCGCATCGCGGTACTGCGCGGCCGGATCGCTGCCGTAATACAGCACTTCCGCGCGCTGGTAGTCGCGCAGCACCGGCACCGCCGCCAGCACGCCGCCGACCGACAGCACCGCGAACAGCCCGAATGCCGCACGCCCCGGCAGGATGCGCAGCGGCTTCACCTCGAGCAGCCCGATCACGAACATTGCCGGCAACAGGAAGAACATGTACTGCTGCGGATACTCGACCAGCGCGTGCATCAGCAGGATGCCGATCAGCGCGAAGCCGAACACGCGCATGCTCGACTGCGGCGCGCGCACCGCACGCACGAACCATGTCACGAGCGCGACGACGAGCACGCCGAGGCCGACGAGGCCGGACTTCGCGAGCAGGTCGATGAAGATGTCATGAGAGTTGTTCGCGATCTCGACGCCGCCAAGCGAGCGCACGAGCGCGAACTGGTGCGACGGGAACTCGCCCCAGCCGACGCCGAGCAGCGGATGTTCGCGGAACATCGCGAGCCCGTACTTCCACAGCGCGAGGCGCGGCGCGATCTGCCCCGCGTCACGCATCCGGTCAGCCGCGGATTCCGCGAGCCCGAGGTGGTAGTGGACGTTCGCCCAGCGCACCGCGACGTTCACCGCGATGAACGCCACCGCCAGCACGACCGGGATCGCCCACGCGCGCGCATTGCCCGGCGCACGGCGGGATTCGAGCCACGCCATCCAGAAGCCCGCGACGACCATTACCGCGACCTGCAGCCACGGCCCGCGCGACACCGTCAGCGCAAGACCGACCGACAGCACGATCGACAGCGCGAGCCACGCCCATACCGCGAGCCGGCGCGTCTGCACGAGATACAGCGCGCCCGCGAGCGCGAACGCGATGTAGCTGGCCAGATGGTTCGCCTGCGCCATGTTGCCGTACGGACGGCGATCGGCCGCAACGTTGTACATCACGACGAACGGCGACAGTGCCGACTCGAGGTGGAACAACTGCACGATCTGCGTTCCGACCGCGAACACGCCGCCGATGAGCAGCGCGCCGGCCATCATCCGCGACACGGCCTCGGCCAGCCCGTCGCGCGCGAGCGTATAGCCGGCCTGCATCGCAACCAGCGCGGCCGCGAGATAGCCGACCGCCAGCCAGTTCATCGACGGCACCTTGAGCGCGATCAGCGCGACCTGCGCAATGAGCACCACGGCGAACCCGAGCGGTGCGACGAACGCGGCCGGCGCGGCAAACGGCTCGGCCGGGCGGCCCGTGCGCGCGAGCAGCACGACGGACACCCCCACCAGCAGATACAGCACCAGCGCGGAAAACTCGGAGTAGAAGGTCGGGATCGGATACGTGTGATTCGTGATCGCGTACGGCACGATCAGGGCGACAGCCAGCGCAACGAGCGGCAACGAACGGGAAAAAGTAGAAGGCATGAGCGAACCGGATGTCAGCAACCGGCGCACTATACAAAACTTTCCCCCCTCTGTGCGGGGCCTTCGCGCCGCGACCCGACGCGGAGCGGCCGTCACGGCCGGCTAAAGCGGCGGGCGGGCGCATGCCGCCCGCGCCGCCCTGCTCCGCCACCGGCACTACGCGCGGCACTCCGCCGGTGCATATTTCGCCGGCAGCGTCGCAGCGTCACCCGGCAATGGCCCTGCTCCCGGTGCCGGCAGCGACGACGCATTCTTGCCGCCGGCAAAGCACTCCCACGCGATTGCCCCGGCCTGCATCGCGCCCTTTTTGAGCGGCACGCGTGCGGTGGGCGCATCGGCCTTGTCGGGCGCGGACGGCACGAGTACCAGCGTATTGGTACCCGCCGCGGCGACGCGCGTGGTGAATGCGACCGTGATCTGGCCGGTCTCGCCGTCAATTGCTACGGATTCGACGTTGCGGGTCGCGGCCGGCGGGCTGTAGCCGCCGTCGAGACTCGCGCCGCTTGCGGCGTTGTCGGCAACGGCGAGTCGCGCGGACGACGCAAGCGCGAGCCCCTCGCCGACGCGCGAGCGCGCAAGGTAGTCCTGGTATGCGGGAATCGCGTAGGCCGCGATCACGCCGACGATCGCCAGCACGATCATCAGTTCGATCAGCGTGAAGCCGGCCGGCCGCCAGCGCGGCGACGGCCGGTTCGCGCGCCGCAGATCGGCGGCCACGCGACGGAACAGGGAAACGGAAAAGGCTTCGAACATGGCAGGCTCCGGAAACGAAAAACGCCTGCCGGTAAAGGCAGGCGTCTCGATCGTAGCCAGCGGGCCGTGAATCCGGCAGTCGGCCGGACGGCCAATGTCAGTGTGCGTGCGGCGCGTCGCGACGCTTCCTGAGCGTGTAACCGATCGCCACGACGAACAGCGCGCCCGCGATGCTCGCGCCATAGAGGACCTCCGGCGTATCGAGCACCGGCCAGCGGTCGCCGACCGGGTCATTCACGATCAGCCCGCCCGCGATCCAGCCGAGCAACCCGGCGCCGAACGCCACGGCGATCGGGAAACGGTCGAGCAGCTTCAGCACCAGCGTGCTGCCCCACACGATGATCGGCACGCTGACGACGAGCCCGAAGATCACGAGCGCGATCCGGTGCGACGGGTCGGCCTGTTCGGCCGCGCCCGCGATCGCGATCACGTTGTCGAGGCTCATCACCGCATCGGCGATCACGATCGTCTTCACGGCGTCCCACAGCCGGCTGGCCGGCTTGATGTCGTCGTGCGCGTCGCCGGCCGGCGCCATCAACTTGATGCCGATCCACAGCAGCAGCAACCCGCCACCGAGCTTCAGGAACGGTACGTCGAGCAGCGCGACCGCGAACGTGATCAGCGCGACGCGCAGCAGGATCGCACCCGCGGTGCCCCAGATGACGCCGCGCAGCCGCTGGTTCGCGGGCAGGTTGCGGCACGCGAGCGCGATGACGACCGCGTTGTCGCCGCCGAGCAGGATATCGATGATGACGATCTGGAGTACGGCGCCCCAATGGAGCGACGTCAGGAATTCGAGCATGGCGTGACGGGCAGGACGGCGGCCGCCCGCGGGCGACCCGGTTCATCGCCGGCACATGCGCGATGCATGCCCGGTGCTTACGAATTCATTGCGCGAGCATAACAAAAAACGCCGGCAAAGCCGGCGTTTTCTGCAGGACGAACCCAGGGGAAATATTACAGCGCCTTCTTCAGCAGACGGCCCATTTCCGACGGGTTGCGCGTGACGGTGATGCCGCACGCTTCCATGATTTCCAGCTTCGCTTCGGCCGTATCCGCACCGCCCGAGATCAGCGCGCCGGCGTGGCCCATGCGCTTGCCCGGAGGCGCCGTGACGCCAGCGATGAAGCCGACGACCGGCTTCTTCATGTTGTCCTTGATCCACTCGGCGGCATTGGCTTCGTCCGGACCGCCGATTTCGCCGATCATCACGACTGCGTCCGTATCCGGATCGTCGTTGAACATCTTCATCACGTCGATGTGCTTCAGACCGTTGATCGGGTCGCCGCCGATACCGACTGCCGACGACTGGCCGAGGCCGAGTGCCGTCAGCTGAGCAACTGCTTCATACGTCAGCGTGCCCGAACGCGACACGACGCCGATGCGGCCCTTGCGGTGGATGTGACCCGGCATGATGCCGATCTTCAGTTCGTCCGGCGTGATCGTGCCCGGGCAGTTCGGCCCGAGCAGCAGCGTCTTGCGGCCTTCGCGACGCATGCGGTCCTTCACTTCGATCATGTCGCGGACGGGGATGCCTTCCGTGATACAGATCGCGAGATCCAGATCGGCTTCGACCGCTTCCCAGATCGCAGCAGCTGCGCCTGCCGGCGGAACGTAGATGACCGACACGGTCGCGCCGGTTTCTGCCTTCGCTTCCTTGACGCTTGCGTAGATCGGAATGCCTTCGAAATCTTCGCCGGCCTTCTTCGGGTTCACGCCCGCGACGAATGCTTCGCGGCCGTTTGCGTATTCACGGCAGGCGCGCGTATGGAACTGACCGGTTTTGCCGGTAATGCCCTGCGTGATGACCTTCGTGTCCTTGTTGATCAGAATCGACATGTATTTTGACCTCTGTTCGATTGGCGTCGCGTACGAACCGCGCCGCCAGCGTGTTCAATAGCGCGCTTACTTGCCTGCGGCAGCCGCGACGACCTTCTGGGCAGCTTCTTCCATGCTGTCCGCCGAGATGATCGGCAGGCCCGAATCGGCCAGCATCTTCTTGCCGAGGTCTTCGTTCGTGCCCTTCATGCGCACGACGAGCGGCACGTTCAGGTTCACGGCCTTCGAACCGGCGATCACGCCTTCCGCGATCACGTCGCAGCGCATGATGCCGCCGAAGATGTTCACGAGGATCGCCTTCAGATCCGGGTTCTTCAGCATCAGCTTGAACGCTTCCGTGACCTTCTCGGTCGTCGCGCCACCGCCGACGTCCAGGAAGTTCGCCGGCTCGCCGCCGAACAGCTTGATGGTGTCCATCGTCGCCATCGCCAGGCCTGCGCCGTTCACGAGACAGCCGATGTTGCCGTCGAGCGAGATGTACGCGAGGTCGAACTTCGACGCTTCGATTTCAGCCGGATCTTCTTCGTCCAGGTCGCGGTACGCAACGATTTCCGGGTGGCGGAACAGCGCGTTCGAGTCGAAGTTGAACTTCGCGTCGAGTGCGATGACCTTGCCGTCGCTGGAGACGTTCAGCGGGTTGATTTCAGCCAGCGATGCGTCGGTTTCCCAGAATGCCTTGTACAGGCCTTGCAGGATTGCGCGTGCTTGCGGAATCGAAGCAGCCGGCACGCCGATCTTCGCGGCGAGGTCGTCCGCTTGCGCGTCGAGCAGGCCCGTCGACGGCTCGACGATGACCTTGTGGATCAGTTCCGGGTGCTTTTCGGCAACTTCTTCGATGTCCATGCCGCCTTCGCTCGAACCCATCAGAACGATCTTTTGCGTCACGCGATCGACGACGAGGCTGACATACAGTTCCTGCTTGATGTCGGCGCCTTCTTCGACCATCAGACGGTTGACCTTCTGGCCTTCCGGGCCCGTCTGGTGCGTGACGAGCTGCATGCCGAGGATCTGGTTCGCGTATTCGCGAACCTGCTCGATCGACTTCGCCACCTTCACGCCGCCGCCCTTGCCACGGCCACCTGCGTGAATCTGAGCCTTCACGACCCATACCGGGCCGCCGAGCTCTTCTGCCACCTTGACGGCCTCGTCCACCGAGAACGCCGGCTTGCCGCGCGGTACCGCGACTCCGAATTTCCGCAGGATTTCCTTACCCTGGTACTCGTGAATCTTCATGCGTGATTCCCTTCAGTCTGAGAGTTGGATGAAAAGTCGCTTTAGACGCTTCTTCGAATGATTTCCGTTCATTCCTTCGTGCTGCCTTCACCGGGCACGTCCGGCCGGCTCGCGCCATACCAGCGCGGGTAGTACTGCCGCACGACCTCGCCGTCGAACCGCAACGCCCGGCAGCGGCCGAGCTGGAAAGGCGTTTCGTCGTGCACGCCGCCATGATCCGGCCCTTCGCCCCCCTCCTCGCGCACGTTCCACACATCACCGGCGAACGCCTGGATCGCTGCCGTCGGCAGCACGGCGCACAGTTCGGTGAGATGGGAGCAGCCTGCGACGCCGGCGAGCAGCCGGTTCGCGTTGCGGCGGAAATTGCGGAAGAGATTGAGCCCGATAAGGGCCCGATAGGCGGGAGAGGCGGATTGACAGTGACCGGGATAGGGAACCCATTCCGAAGACGCTTCGGCGTCGACGACATTGAGGTCACGATCGATAGTCACGCGCAGCCAGAGTTCGTGGATCGGCAGGCCCTGGGGCCGGATGCCCGACGCAAGCGCGACATCGCGCGGCTTGTGGTCGGTCAGGCAGGCTTCGATGTCCCACAAGCCGTCGCCGCGCTCGTACGCTTCCGCTCGGATTGCGCGTTGATGTCGCAACTGACGGGGCACGGGCTCGGATAGCGGCATGCTGGAGGTTGAGGCCGAAGAGGAAAACCCATGGATTTTAGCATATTGGGTATTTGAGACAGTTTGACGCGACGGCGGGTATTCCCGCCTGTCCGGAAGCGGTTGCATTGCAGCAAAATCGCGCGCCACGCGCGCGATCGGCGCGGTCAGTCGTCGATCGGGAAATCGTCGCCGACCTTCAGCAACTTCACGATGGTCGCGCTCGAGAAGCCGCGCGCGGCAAGAAAGCGCGCCTGCTTCGCACGCTCGGCCGGCGTTTGCGGCAGTGCACCGAATTTCTTGCGCCAGACCGCCTGCGCACGCGTCCATTCGGTCTCGCGGAGCTGGGCATTCACTTCCTCGACGAGCGTGTCGCCCACCGCATGACGCTTCAGCTCGCTGACGATGCGCGCGACGCCCACACGCGACGCGCGACGATGCACGAGACTCTCGGCAAACCGCGCATCGGACAGCCAGCCTTCCTGTTCCAGCGCATCGAGCACGGGGTCGACGGATTCGTCTTCACCGACGTAAGGCGCGAGCTTGCGCGCGAGTTCGGTGCGACTGTATTCACGGCGGGACAGATAGCCGAGCGCGCGGCCCTTCAACGATCGCTGAGGCTTCGATGACTTGCGCTCGGCAGCGCCCGGAGCGTCACCTGACGAGGCATTGGAAGAAGCACCCGATGCGCGACGTGTGCGGCGCGGATGCTGACTGCTGCGGGTATAGACATCTTCCCTGGCCGGCGCCGATGCGTCGGCTGCGCGATCGCCCGGGAAGCGGACACCGGAAACACGACGGCGGGAGCGGTCGTGCGCGTCGAACGATTCATCGTCGTCGAACGGATTGTCCGGTGCGGCAATCTCAAACGAAACGAGGGCATCGTCGGATGCCCTCGTCGCGGTGCGGTTCGCGGCATCGCTGCCCGCGCCCCGCCGATCGGCGCCCGAGGATCCGGTTCGCCGGCCGGAGCGACCCGCCGTTTCGGGCGCGTCGCTCTCCTCCGGCTCGCCAGCCTGACCTCGGCGCCCGACCATCACTCTTCTTCGTCCATCGCCTCGGCTTCGTCCTGGCCTGCACCATCAGGCATGGCGACCACGCCAAGCGATTCGCGAATGCGGTTCTCGATCTCGCGTGCGATTTCCGGATTCTCGCGCAGGAATTCACGCGCGTTGTCCTTGCCCTGGCCGATCTTCTCGCCGTTGTAGCTGTACCAGGCGCCCGCCTTGTCGACGATCTTCGCCTGCACGCCGAGATCGATGATCTCGCCCTGACGCGAAATGCCTTCGCCATACAGGATGTCGAAGATCGCTTCGCGGAACGGCGGCGACACCTTGTTCTTGACGACCTTCACGCGGGTTTCGTTGCCGATCACCTCGTCGTTCTTCTTGATCGAGCCAATCCGGCGGATGTCGAGACGCACCGACGAGTAGAACTTGAGCGCGTTGCCGCCCGTCGTGGTTTCCGGGTTGCCGAACATCACGCCGATCTTCATCCGGATCTGGTTGATGAAGATCACGAGGCAGTTCGTACGCTTGATCGTGCCGGTCAGCTTGCGCAGCGCCTGCGACATCAGGCGAGCCTGCAGACCCGGCAGCGAATCGCCCATCTCGCCTTCGATTTCGGCCTTCGGCACAAGCGCCGCGACCGAGTCGATGACGATCATGTCGATCGAGCCCGAGCGCACCAGCGCGTCGGTGATTTCAAGCGCCTGCTCGCCGGTGTCCGGCTGCGAGATCAGCAGCTCCGGCACGTTCACGCCGAGCTTCGCTGCATATTGAACGTCGAGCGCGTGCTCGGCGTCGATGAACGCTGCGGTGCCGCCGATCTTCTGCAGTTCGGCGATGACCTGCAGCGTGAGCGTGGTTTTACCGGACGATTCCGGACCGTAGATTTCGACCACCCGGCCACGCGGCAGGCCGCCGACGCCGAGCGCGATATCGAGACCGAGCGAGCCCGTGGACACGACCTGGATGTTCTCGGTCGCCTCGCCGTCGCCCATGCGCATGATCGAGCCCTTGCCGAACTGCTTTTCGATCTGGGCAAGCGCGGCGGCCAGCGCCTTGCTCTTCTCGGCGGTCATCCCGGAGCCCTTCTTGCTATCTTCCATGAATCGTCCTTTGCTATGATGAGCAGCGTCTGTTAAAGGCGCGCCCACTTTCAAGCGCCGCCCACGAATGCAGACACTGTATAAAAAAACAGTGTTTTGTGCAAGCCCGCAATGCAGGCTGCGTTGTACACGAATAACTTCGGAGACAGCCGGCCGGCGTGAACGCCCTGCCGGCCATCGGTCAGCACCATGCGAATTCTCATCGCGGAAGACGACAGCATACTCGCGGACGGCCTCACCCGGTCACTCCGCCAATCGGGCTATGCAGTCGACCACGTGAAGACCGGTGTCGACGCCGATACCGCGCTGTCGATGCAGACCTTCGACCTGCTGATCCTCGATCTCGGGCTCCCGAAAATGCCCGGGCTCGACGTGCTCAAGCGCCTGCGCGCCCGCAATTCCAACCTCCCCGTGCTGATCCTGACGGCCGCCGACAGCGTCGACGAGCGCGTGAAGGGGCTCGACCTCGGCGCCGACGACTACATGGCCAAGCCGTTCGCGCTCAACGAGCTCGAGGCGCGCGTG
>NZ_JAAGPB010000175.1:0-15928 GCF_017104585.1 Burkholderia sp. Ac-20392 | reverse complement strand
GGCTTCATCGGCGCGGAAGCCGCCGCGCTGCGTCGCGACGCGCTCGCGATGTGGCGTCGTCCGCTGCTGCTGGGCGCGCTGGCGATCGTGTGGATCTGGACGGCGATAGCCAGCGCGTTCGTCCATCCGCTGCAGTCGAGCCTCGCGCTGCTCGCGCCTGCGCACTTGACCGGACTGCCTGCGCTGATCGCGCTCTACGCGGCCAGCGCGCTGGACTTCGCGTTCGGCATCGCAACCGTCGTCGCGCCGTCGCGCCGGCTGTGGGCCGCGCAAGCCGCGCTGATCGTCGCGTATTCGGCGGTCATCGCGATCACGATGCCGGGCCTGCTCGCCGAACCGTTCGGCCCCGTGCTCAAGAACGTGCCGATTCTCGCCATCCTGTTGATCCTCTTTTCAGAAGAAGAACAAGCATGAATACCTATCTCGTCATCAAGGCGCTTCACATCCTGTCCTCGGTGCTGCTGGTCGGCACGGGGTTCGGCACCGCGTTCTACCTGTTCTTCGCGAACCGCACGCGCTCGGTGCCCGCGATCGCGGCCGTGTCGCGGCTCGTGGTGCGCGCGGACTGGTGGTTCACGACGCCGGCTGTGATCTTCCAGCCGGCATCGGGGCTCTGGCTCGCGCACACGGCCGGCTGGCCGTGGCATACGCCGTGGCTCGTCGCGTCGATCGTGCTGTATGCGATCGCCGGCGCGTGCTGGCTGCCGGTCGTGTGGCTGCAGGTCGAACTGGCCGCGATGGCGAAGCTCGCTCACGCGAACGGCGCTGCCGCGCTGCCGGAACGGTACTGGCGCTATGCGAAGCGCTGGGAACTGCTCGGCTATCCGGCGTTCTTCGCGATGCTGACCGTCTACTTCCTGATGGTGCTCAAGCCGATGTAAGCGTGTCGCCCGTCGCACGGGAGCGGCGGAGCGGCACAGCGGAAAGCAGTCGATCGATTCATGAAGCATGCAACAGAAAAAAGAAGGAATGCGAATCATGAGCTCAAGTGAACTGGTGCTGTACTTCGACGGACGATGTCCGTTATGCGTGGCGGAGATCAAGCGTCTCGCGGCGCGCGACGCGCGACACCGGCTGGCTTTCGTCGATATCGCGGAGCCGGGTTTCGATCCCGCGCCGCTGGGCGTCGACCTGCCCGCGCTGAATCGCGAGTTGCACGCGCGCCTGCCCGACGGACGCATGCTGACCGGCGTGGACAGCATCCTGGCCGCCCAAGCGCTGACCGGGCGCCGCTGGCTCGTCCGGTTGCTTCGCATGCCGGCCGTGCGTCGTGCGCTGACGCCGCTGTATCGCCGCTTCGCGCGCAACCGGCATGTCGTCTCGCGCTGGCTCGGCTATCGCGCCGAAGCGCCGTGCGACGGGGCGACATGCGTTAGCGGTCGCGACCGTGCCGCCGAACCCGTGGCGGATCGTTCGGCGGGTGACGCTGCGCGCCGCATCGTGGTGAGCTGGATGTACTGCGCGGCGATCGCACACCTGCTCGTCGGCATTGCCGTTCCGTGGGTTGCCGGCACGCCGTGGCTCGACGCGTATCACCGCGTCATCGAGCTGCATTTCTGGGCGGGAACCGCGCCCGAACCGGCGCGTGCGCAGCAGATCTGGTGGATGTCGCTGATCGGCGCGACGGTGCAATGCGCGTCGGTCTGGATGCTGGCGCTCGTGCACCTCGGCAACCGGCTGCGCCGGCGGGAAGTGTGGGGATGGCTGCTGGCCGGCCTGCTGATCTGGGCGCCGCAGGACCTGCTGTTTTCATTGCAGGCCCATGTACTGGGCCATGTGGCGATCGACGCGGCGGCACTCGTTGCGATGGTGCCGCCGCTTGTCTGGCTTTGGAGGAGGGACGCCGTATGAACACCTTGCCTGCTTTCGACTGGGCGCTCAACCTGCTGATCGTGCAGGGCGCGATGGGCGCATTCGATACGCTCTATCACCACGAACTCACGCAGGATCTCCCGCACAGCCCGCGCGCGCGGCTCGAGCTGGGAATTCATGCGGTGCGTTCCGTGCTTTACGGTCTCGTGTTCGCGTCGATCGCGAACGTCGCCTTTCACGGCGCGTGGGTCGCGGCCCTCGCGGCAGTGGTCGTCGTCGAGGTGGTGCTGACGTTGTGGGATTTCGTCGTCGAGGACCAGAGCCGCAAGCTGCCGGCGACCGAACGCGTGCTGCACACGCTGCTGGCCGTCAACGGCGGCGCGCTGTTCGGGATGATCGCGATGCAGCTGGCCGTGTGGGCGCAGGAGCCGACCGCGCTGCACGCGCTCGACCTCGGCTGGCGCGGCTGGGTGCTGAGCCTCTTCGCCGTCGGCGTGGCGATATCGGGAATCCGCGACGGGATCGCGGCCTGCCGGATCGCGCGACACGCGCCGGTCGCCAATCCGTTCGCGGGGCAGCCGCCGGGGAACGTTCTCGTCACCGGCGGGACCGGCTTCATCGGCGAAACCCTCGTGAACCAGCTGCTCGATGCGGGGCATGCGGTCACGTTGCTGGCGCGCGATCCACTGCGTGCGGCCTACCAGTTTCACGGCCGCGTGCGCAGCGTCACGTCCGTCGAGCAACTGCAGCCGCACGAGCGTTTCGACACGGTCATCAATCTCGCGGGCGCGCCGGTGCTCGGTGCTCGCTGGAGCAAGCGCCGGCAGGCGGTGCTGCTCGCCAGCCGCGTCGGCGTCACGGAATCGCTGATGCGCTGGGTCGAGACGGCCGAGGTCAAGCCGCGCACGTGGATCCAGGCATCGGCGATCGGTTACTACGGCGTGCGTCCTGCCGACGAGCGGCTCGACGAAGGCAGCAGCGCCGGCACCGGCTTCATGTCCGAGCTGTGCCGGCAGTGGGAGCAGTCCGCACAGCCGCTCGCCCGCCACGGCGTGCGCTCGGTGGTGCTGCGGCTGGGCGTCGTGTTCGGCCCCGGCGGCGCGCTGCGCCCGATGCTGTTGCCGCATTACTTCGGGATGGGCGGGCGATTCGGCGACGGCACGCAGGTGATGAGCTGGATCCACCGGGACGACGTGCTGCGGATCGTCGCGCGTGCGATGGCGAACCCGGGCATGCGCGGCGTCTACAACGCGGTCGCACCCGCGCCGTTGACCCAGCGCGAGTTCGTACAGGTCGTGTCGAAGGTGCTGCATCGCCCGGCCTGGCTGCACGTGCCGGCCGCGCCGCTGCGGGTCGCGATGGGCGAGATGGCCGAGCTGCTGCTGGACGGGCAGCGCGTGATGCCGGCGCGGCTGCATCAGGACGGATTCATGTTCCGCTTCCCGACCGCCGAGCACGCGCTGCGTGACCTGACGAATCGGTTGCACGCGGATTTTCCGCGCACGGCCTGTCGTTTGCCCCGAGGTCGCGTATAAACTCGACGTGAATGCGTTCGGGACGTGTCGTGCGTCCCGGGCGCTCCGCATCCGACCTCACAAGGAGACTGCATGCTGCACATCCTCGGCAAGATCCCGTCCATCAACGTTCGCAAGGTGCTGTGGCTGTGCACCGAGCTGAACCTGCCGTTCGAACAGGAAGACTGGGGCGCGGGCTTCCGCACGACCAACGATCCGGCCTATCTCGCGCTGAATCCGAACGGTCTCGTGCCCGTCATCAAGGACGACGATTTCGTGCTCTGGGAATCGAACACGATCATCCGTTACCTCGCGAACCGCTATGGCGGCGACGCGCTGTATCCGGCCGAGCCGCAGGCGCGCGCGCGGGTCGATCAATGGATCGACTGGCAGGGCGCCGACCTGAACCGTTCGTGGGTGGGCGCGTTCCTCGGCCTCGTGCGGAAATCGCCCGATCACCAGGATCCGGCCGGCATCGCGCAGTCGATCGCGGGCTGGACGAAGCATATGCAGGTGCTGAACGCACGGCTCGAAGCGACCGGCGCGTACGTGGCCGGCAACGGCTTCACGCTCGCGGACATTCCGATCGGGCTGTCGGTGAATCGCTGGTTCGGCACGCCGTTCGAGCATCCGGATTTCCCGGCGGTAACGCGCTATATCGAACGTCTCGCGACGCGCGAAGGCTTCCAGAAATACGCGGGCAGCGCGAACCCGTGATGCGTCGCGGGTCGTGCACGGCGCGGCGGCATCGCAATCGCCGCCGCGTCCGCGTCATGACCGGCATGCACGGGCCCGCGGGCCCGTTTTTACGCGCCGGGCGCCGGCAAAGCGTCGAGCACGCGCGCGAGAAACGCCTCGTGATTCCACGCGGATTCCGGCCGCGACAGCCCGAGCCGCACGACCACCAGTTGCCGGCTCGGCACCACGCTCACGAACTGGCCTTCATGGCCGACCGCATGAAACGCGTCAGCCGGCATCGCGACCGCATGCGGATCGCGATCGTTGAACGGCTCCGGCACCTTGACCCACAGCTGCGCGCCATACTCCTGACGCTCCGACTGCGGCGTCGCACGCGTCAGATAGCGCACCCAGCCTTCCGGTAGCAGCCGCTGCCCGTCCCACACACCATCCTGCAGCAGCAACTGCCCGAAGCGCGCCCAGTCACGCGCGCTCGCATACATGTACGACGGGCTGACGAGCGTGCCGGACGCATCGGGCTCGAACACGGCACTGCGCATCCCGAGCGGCGCGAACAGCGCGCGGCGCGGAAACGCGAGGTAGTCATCCTCGCTGCCGCCCAGCGCTTCGCGCATCACGCGCGCGACGATCGCGCTCGTGCCGCTCGAGTAGGACCACCGCGTGCCGGGTGTCGTGGCGAGCGGCTTCGCCGAGGCAAACCGTGCGGTATCGGGCTGCGCGTACAGCATCAACGCGACGTCGGACAGCGGGTCGTCGTAGTCCTCGTTGAATTGCAGGCCGCTCGTCATGCGCAGCAGCTCGTCGAGCGTGATGGCCGCGCGCGGATCGCCGCTGCCGCGCCATTCGGGCAGCAGCGCCGACGAATCGGCCGAGAGCTTGTGCTGCGCGACGAGCATGCCGACCAGCGCGGCCGTCACGGTCTTCGTCATCGACCAGCCGGGCAGCGGCGTGTCGGCGGTGAAGCCGGGCGCATAGCGTTCGGCGATCACCTGGCCGCGCCACATCACGACGACCGCGCGCGTGCGCCGCGGCCGTGCGGGATCGGGCTCGTCGAACGCGCGATCGAGCGCGGTCTGCAGCTTCTGCGCGTCAATGCCGGCCGGCGGCGTGGTTGGCGCGGGCTGCATGGACGGTGGATCGGGGAGGGGCGGCAGCGCGGCCGGCAACGTGCCGGGCGACTTCCCGAGTGCGAGCGTGCAGCCGAGCCCGGGCCGGAAGTCCGCTTCGCGTTCGGCGAAGCCGGCGAAGGTCGCCGTCGCGCGATGATGGTCGGGATCGATCGACGGGTGCACCAGTTTCAGCAGCGGATGTACGCCGGCCATGATGTCGAGGTCGATCACGGACGCAGCCGGGCGGCCCGATACGTACACGCCGGAACACAGCGCCTTCGCCGCATAACCGGTCGCGATCGGCGCGAGCCGGGACAGCATGTACCCGGTGTAGCCGACCGCGGCGACGACGGCGAGCGCGACGCCGCGCAGGATCAGCTTCTTGAAGGGGATCGTCATGCGCGAGCGTCCTCGGTTGTCTGCAGGCAGAACACGAACCGGCAGTGTCGCAGGTTCGGGCCGGCGGTGGCAATCGCGGGTGCGTGCGACGCCGCGCGGCGTCGATAGCGCGTAACGTGCCCGGCGTGTGTGACTCGTGTGTGTCGATCGCTTCGGTCGAACGGGCCGCGTGCGGCCCGTCCGGGTGGCGCATCACTGCGCGTTGTTGTTGTCGGACCGCAGGGTCCAGACCGTCGCGGTATTCGTGTTGTCGTCGACGGCCGCGAATTCCGGCTGGCCTTTGCTGCCGTGCCCGAACGCGAGGCCGAATGCGGCTCCCGGAACGGTGTCGACCTGCATTTGCGCGACGAAGCGCCCGTCCACCGTGAATTCGACGATCTCGCTCGGCTGCTGCGGGTCGGCGTTGACCGCGTCGCCGTTCGCGGTCACGAGATGGCCGTTCGGTGCGAGCGCCAGCGCAAGCGGGCCGTGCAGGTGCGAGGCGTCGAAATAGATCATCCGTCCGACGCCGCCGTTGCGATTCGTCGACGCGGCGTTCTGGATCGCGAACACCGCGTTGTCGCCGGTGGAGGCGACATACAGCACGTCGATGTTCGGGTCGTAGGCAAGGCCGGTCGGGCCGACGACGAGTGCATTGGGATCGGTTCGATTCACGTAGCCCGATGCGATGATGCGCGAGCCCGGCAGCATCGTGACGCCGTTGTCGCCGATCGCGAGTTCGATGCGTGACACCGTCCCGTTCAGCACGTTCGACACGAACGCGGTCACGCGCTGGCCGCGATCGATCACGGTCATGTCCCACGGCCCGTCGAGCAGCGTGGCGCTGGTGAGTTGCGTGACGAGATTGCCCTGCGGGCCGATGACGAGCAGCGAGCCCGGCGGCACGACGGTCTTGCCGTCCGGCGCCGGGACGTTGCCGACCAGTACGAAGCCGCTGCGCAGCACCGTGAGCGCGGTCGTCAGGCCGAGATTGCTGCCCTGGAAGAAGGCCGTCGGCGTCTTGCCGGGCGACAGCTTCACGATCGTCGTGCCGGTGCCTTGCGTGTTCGACGCCGCGTTGAAGTTGGACACGACGACGTCGCCCGGTTTCAGCGTGCTCCAGGTCGGCACGCCGCGCGGCACGAACGCGATGCCGTACGGGTTGACATCGCCGTTGGTGGGCACCGTCGATGCGGTGAACGATGGAATCGGCAAGATGATGTCGCTGCCGCCGGCCCACGCGAAAGCCGACGACAACGCGACCAGCCCGGCGCCGCAAGCCGCGCGGCATAGTGAGTGCGCAAGCGTGCGCCGGACGCGTGCGCCGACCGGCGGATCGACCGCAAGGACGGTCGTGGCGGGTGAACGACAGGAGGGGAGAGGGTCCATGGCATGACTCCGGTTGATGAGCGCGAGCAGTCATCCCGGCTGCCGGCTTGCGCAGCCGACGGGTGTCCGGCGCAGGTTCGCGATCGTGCGGTTGCCGCGTGAACCCGCGCTCGAAATAAACGGATGGCGATGGCCGGCTATTCCAATCCGTTACGCCCGTCGCATGCGAGCCGGCGGCCATTGTTCGCAGAAAGGGCGACTCGACCTGACAAGTTGAAATCCGACCCGTCGTCGGCCGATAATCGTCCGGCATCGCTTTCCTACTCTCCCAGTCCAACCGTTATCGGAAAACGCCATGTCCTACGACAACAACAACCCGTTCGCCAAAATCCTGCGCGGCGAACTGCCGTGCGTGAAAGTCGCGGAAGACGACGCGACCCTCGCGATCATGGATCTGATGCCGCAGGCCGACGGCCACGTGCTCGTGATCCCGAAGGAGCCGGCCGCGCAGATCTTCGAGTTGTCCGGCGACGCCGCCGCGGCCGGCATCCGCATGACGCAGCGCGTCGCGGCGGCGGTGCGCGCGGCGCTCGAGCCGGACGGCGTGTTCATCGGCCAGTTCAACGGTGCGGCCGCCGGCCAGACGGTGCCGCATGTGCACTTCCACGTGATCCCGCGCTGGGAAGGCGCCGAACTGAAGATGCATGCGCGCGAGATCGCCGATGCGGCGACGCTCGAAGCGCTCGCGCAGCGCATTCGCGCGCGTTTCGTGTAACACATCGATTACACAACGCGTGGCACCGCACGGCGCACCGGCCGGCTGCCGCGCCATCGCCTGTTTCAGCGGTCATGCGAGGTAACACGTGTAACCGCTGGCGAAACTCGGCCCGGCCCACCCGGCGCTAGACTCCGCGCATTGCTTCATCGAGCGACAGGAAGGGCGGATCGCCTCTTCGTGCCGGCCGCCGCACCCCGCGGCGGCACGGCTTTCGCGAGGTGCCATTCGTCTTTCGCGCCGGGAATCGAGCCATGACCAGACTTCTCATCACGCTTGCCCTGATCGGCGGCCTGTCCGGCTGCTACATCGCGCCGCCGTACGGCTATGCGCCCGCACCGGCCTACTACGGCTATGCGCCGGCGTATTACGCGCCGCCCGTCAGCGTCGGGATCGGCGGCAACTTCCGCATCCGCTGATCCGGCGCCGGGCGCTGGCCGCACCGGTCGGCGCCATCGCGTTGCACTGGATGACTCGCGCGGATTCGCGAACCGCATGACGGCGGTCCGCTACCCGGCGTGTGCGCACTTCCTATACTTCACAGGAAAGCGTATTCCGGTGAGGCAGCCATGACAGTCACCCGCAAGGTCGCCGCCCTGTCGGCCATCTCCATGCTCGTCTATCTCGGGCTCGCGGTGCTCGGCAGCGGCGGGTTCGCGGCCTTCTTCTCGCATCCACAGCTGACCGTCGTCGTCGTGGCGACGCTCGCGATGGCCGTCGCCGCATTGTTCACTGAAGGCAACCTGAGCAGCGGCGAGCGCGAGAACCGCGACAACCGCTGGGTGCTCGCGGCGTTCGGCGTAAGCGGATTACTGCTGGCGTACCTGCCGGCGCTGACCGACCGGCTCGACTTCTGGACCTTCGGCGGCGATACGGTGCGCTGGATCGGTGTCGTGCTGTACATTGCGGGCGGCGTGCTGCGTATCTGGCCCGTATTCGTGCTCGGCAAGCGCTTCAGCGGGCTTGTCGCGATCCAGCCGGGCCATACGCTCGTGACCGACGGCATCTACAGCCGCATCCGCAATCCGAGCTATCTCGGCCTGGTCGTCAATTCGGTCGGCTGGGCGCTGGCATTCCGTTCAGGTGTCGGCTTGCTGCTGGTCGTGCTGACGATGGTGCCGCTCGTCGCGCGCATCCGCTCCGAGGAGGCGCTGCTGCATGCGCAATTCGGCGCCGAATACGACGCGTATTGCGCGCGAACCTGGCGTCTGCTGCCCGGCGTGTACTGACCCTCTTCATTTCTTCCCGGCCGTCGTTTCGGGCCCCGCCCACGATTCGTTCCCGATGTGTTGCCACGTGTGTCGCAAACGTGCGACGCCGCGCATGGTCGGCCTGTTTTTCCACCGGGCCGGACCCTCGCCGGAGCCAATGCCGGCGCGGGTTTGCGGGCATTCCGGTGCGCGCATTCAAGGTTGCTTATTCGTAAACAACTTGTTACCAGAATGTCCACGGCAAGGATGTGGGACCGGTGCTATTCTTCGCCGCAAGCTCATTGAAATGAATTGGTCCGCGGCTCGGCACAATGCCTGACCCGACGTCGATCGATTCAGATCGTCGTACCGAGCGGACCTTCAATAACCAGATTGCGAACAAGGAAGAATACGGGAATGTGGAAGAAAATCGCCCCCGCTCTCGTCGTCGCCGCTTTGACCGGCGCGACTGCACTGCCGGCCATGGCAGGTGACATGAACAACGCGCTTGGCGGCGCGCTCGGCGGGGTAGCCGGCGCAGCGGTCGGCGGTGCGCTCGGCGGCAGCACGGGCTCGGTAATCGGCGGCGCCATCGGCGGCGGCGCGGGTGGCGCAGTGACGTCGAACCGTCGCGAGCGTACCGGCGCGATCATCGGCGGCGCCCTCGGCGGCGGCGCAGGTACCGCGGCAGGCAACGCGATGGGCGGCCGCACGGGCGGCCTGCTGGGTGCGGCTGTCGGCGGCGGCGCCGGCGCGGCGCTCGGCGGCAATATGTCGCGCAGCTCGTACGAACGCGACCACGGCGATCGCGGCTATCGCCACCGCAAGCATCGTCATCACCGCGACTGGGACTGATCGCCGCTGGCGCGGCTCGGTGCGTGAACCGCGCACCGGCGCGCCGACGGCGTCGGCACCCGACGCGAGATTCGGCCCGGCGGCCTGCCGGGCCGTCATCGCCGGCCAGACCGGCGAACACCTTCCGGCTTCCCCAGCCGCGGCCAGATGCCCGATCGACGGGCCGGCAAGTTTCCCTCCTCGCTGTATTTCCCCGTTTTCCGACTACACAGCCTCTCGCGACTGAATGCGTGCGAGTCGTGGCGATACCATTCGCGTTCCGTTCGATTCCCGTTGGCCCATTCTCCGGCCGGACGATGGCTCATGATTGGCGCGGTGCGGCTTGCTGCCGTGCGCACGTCGTCGGGCTCCAATCTGCGTAACCGGATGTATTGCGAACCGCGTGTGTCACTGCGGCTGCTGCGGTTTTTCACCTCCTCGTCTAGCGTCCCGGCGAACGTGCGCGTTGCCGCGTCCGTCAGGATTTCCCTGATAGCCAGACCGTCGTGCCATGCTTCCTCACCGCGCATCGCGGCTGCCGGCGGGTAGTGGGAAATCGAATGGAATCCATCGCAACATTTAATTGGTCGATTGCGAACGACTTCGCTATCGTCGGCGATGCTCGCGTACGGCATCGCACCGTGCCGCTGGCCGCGCCTCGCCGCATGATCGCGAGCGCCACGGCCCGGTCGCCGGCCCCACAAGCGTGGGCCGCCGCGTCCGAAGAACCGGACGAACCCGTCGCGAAGCCTGGCCGACCGAACGAAGGCGCATGCGCCTTCAAGCCACCCCGGCAACGACGTCCCGCCGCCGCCTGCGTGCCCCACGCGCATGTGTGCCGCCCGATGTCGTTGGTGCCCGGGGCCGGACCAACCCATTGCCTGGATGCACTATGTCTAAGACAACGTATTACGCGCCGCATGGCGGCCACCCGCCGCAGACCGATCTGCTGACCGATCGCGCGATGTTCACCGAGGCGTACGCGGTGATCCCGAAGGGTGTGATGCGCGACATCGTCACGAGCTGGCTGCCGTTCTGGACGAACACGCGCCTGTGGGTGATCGCTCGCCCGCTGTCGGGTTTCGCGGAAACCTTCTCGCAGTACATCGTCGAAGTGAACCCGGGCGGCGGCAGCGACAAGCCCGAGCAGGACAAGAACGCCGAAGCCGTGCTGTTCGTCGTCGAAGGTGAAGCCGAGCTGACGCTGCAAGGCACGAAGCACGTGCTGAAGCCGGGCGGCTACGCGTTCATTCCGCCGGGCGCGGACTGGACGCTGCACAACGTCAGCGATGCCGCGGTGCGTTTCCACTGGGTGCGCAAGCACTACCAGGCCGTCGACGGCATTCCGCTGCCGGAGGCCTTCGTGACCAACGAGCAGGACGTCGAGCCGATCCCGATGCCGGGCACCAACGGTGCATGGGTGACGACGCGCTTCGTCGACATGAGCGACATGCGTCACGACATGCACGTGAACATCGTGACGTTCGAGCCGGGCGGCGTGATTCCGTTCGCTGAAACGCACGTGATGGAGCACGGGTTGTATGTGCTGGAAGGGAAGGCTGTTTATCGACTGAACCAGGACTGGGTCGAGGTCGAAGCGGGCGATTTCATGTGGCTGCGCGCGTTCTGCCCGCAGGCATGCTATTCGGGTGGGCCTGGCCGCTTCCGTTACCTGCTGTACAAAGATGTGAACCGTCACATGAACCTGTTGCTGAACCCGGCGCGTTAAGCGTCGAGCAAGCAGTTGGATGTGGAAGCCCGCCGGCGGATGCCGGCGGGCTTTTTTGTGCTTCGTGGATTTCCGTGGATGTTGCCGGCTAACCTATAGCCGTAGGACGCTCCGCTAGGAAGGCAGACGGTCAATGTTCGTCGCAACCCAATCAGCTACGTACTTATACTTCAGATCCGGTTGGCCGAAGGGTTCGCCGTCGTTGGCTACTATCGCCTGCTATCAATAATACGGAGCAAGTGACTTGCTAACACCACCATTTCTTGGGCTTCCGTGGCATCGCTGATTGAAACTGTGCGATGAGAATGCGGATTCTTGTACGAACCAATTGCTCCTGCAAAGAGGTGCGCTAACGCCTCGCGCTCAGCTTCCGGTTGCTGCATATCAGAAAGTGGACCAGTCGCTTTGTCAAAAGCCTTGCGCATCAACGCGGTTCCAATGTCTGTATCGGCAAACTGTCCAACCTCGCGGACAGCTACCTCCACTGCTCGAAAAGCCTTGAACACTGCGGTTTCTAGATCACCTCGGACAATATCGAGCCAGACTTCATCGGCGATCGATGGATGCAACAATGTCTTCGGGAACGCAATGCTACGCGCATAAGTTTTAAACGAACCGTTGGTCAATATTGTCTTGGCACGACGACTCAGAAGCATCCATCCGTTATTACCGTTGCTCCCTGGATCAGGAATCAGAAGGCCCTGCACCGTCAACCAATTCCACGCCTCGGCGAGCGCCAACTCAGCATCTTGCCTCCGATTCAGAGGATAGCCATTCGATGCTCCTGTCGGACTGTGAATATCGGATGACAAGGCCTGAAGATGAATTAGTCCATTCTGGCGGTTTTCATCGGCAATTCGCAACACAACGTCGGCAAGCTCTTCTGGCGCAAGCGTTACAAGCACTTCTATATCTGGAATTAGTGCTGTCAAAGTGATCATAATGTATGAGTACTTCAATATGACGTTGAAAGTTAGTCATGCGCGGAGGCATGCAAGCATGCGAAGCACGATACCAGGCCCCTGTTAATGCAATGGGTCAAATTTCCATTGACTTCTGCCCTTCAAGAAATACCTCCAGCAGGCACACATAGTGCGCAGTCTCCTTGCCTGAGAAACTGGCTGCAGCCTTTACAGATCTTCTCACTCTAAAATTTCCAGTCGTACCCGGGACAGGATGAGCCCCTAATATCGACCTACCGTCTTTGACAAAGCGCCTAGGCGCATAGCTTTCACTGACGATAAAAAGAAAGCAGCGAGTCCCTTGTCTCGCAACTTGAAGAAATGCATGTAGACGCGACAGGTCCTCATTGATGGATTGAGTGCTTGCACTCCCGCGTTTTACTTCAATGACAAACTTCGTATGTGCGGAAACATTGCCTTCGCGCCCGATTCGCTTCGCAGCAATGTCACATAGGACCAAATCAGCGCGAGCCTGAGGGCCAACACCCTCAACTGTAGAGTCCACTGTCACAAGGTTTTTGTACATACACTCAGGCATCAGCACTAGGTCGTATGGCAGATTGGCCTGAATTAAATTGCATGCTTCTGAAACTAGCGCGCCTTCTGAAAGGGGGTAGTCCTTAAACAACGAATGGCGATGTCCAATCCAGAATGCGAGACCTTGAAGTGCAAGCTCCAACCACTTTTGACGCTCCGGTAGAAACCGATCCATGATGCCTCCAGAGAAACAATGAAAAATTGTGAAATTAGTGATTAATGTGTCATCGATTTTTTGATTATTTAGTGTGGTTAATTTGGTGGGTTAAATATCTGGTCATGATGGATTTCCCGGGTGGTTGTTTATGGAAAAATTGATTGGCTACCGCCGCAGCAGTTCGCGGTAGACTCAAACTGACCCGAGGCGGCCAATCGAACTAAGGCAAGCAGACATTCATGGCGTAAACTCAAGGTGGCCTAGACACCCTTGAGGTAACTATCAACGACATCCCATGTATCAGTCAGTAGCTTTGTTCGGTCTTGAGCACTTCCTCCAGAGGCTTCGCCATGTCGCAATGGATCGGCAGCTAATTTGATGCTGCGAAGGGTCTCCTCGGTCGAGCCCGAAATCTCACGAAATTTGTCCCATTGCTTAGCTTTCCCTGCGTTGGTCAATCCATGGAGGGCTGCACAATGGTGCCGAAGTGATTCAATTGCACGGTAGCAGTAAAAACCAGTGTCATCGGCATGCTTCATTGAAGAAACAAGATCGGCGAAGCAGCGACTGAGGAAAATGCCGTTCTCGCCGATGGTCTTGTCACGGAGTCGCGTTAAGGAGTCTTGCATATCAATTCCCTTGTTTCGCTCTGCAAGGCAAGGAATGTCGATGCCAAACACATAGTCAATGCCTCGACTCTGATTCAAAATGCGAGTTATTTCAAAATCATATGAAATTCCTGCAAGATAACCAACCATGGCCAAGTAATTTTGGATGATATTTTTAACAACGTTTCTCAGGTCGAAAATATCCCAATCGTGCTTGCTGTTAACATGAACGACCATCTGATTAAGGATGATGCTTGCCTTCGCGTCACCGCCAACTCCAGAAGTCGAGTGGGAAAATCTCACGCTGAATTGAAGTGAGAGCTGTGCACGTTCAGGAAGAACAACGCCGAAGAACAGGTAGGGTTCCATGATGGCACTGTTTAAGTTGTGGGGTTTCAGTGCCGATTGTCAATAATTTTCATAATGGCGTCGAGCGATCGTTGCTGGCCGAGAACCGTCGGCCTTCCTTGCACTCCCTGGAGATTCGTGATGAACCTGTTTTCACGGGCGATGCGTATCGCTACTGGTCGAGCGCAGCCGCCGCGAGCGTCGCGACCTGCAACCGCGTATCGGGCAGCAGCCCGTCCTCGATCAACCACACCGCCGACAAGCCCGACCACGCGAGAATCCACTGAAGCAGCCGGTGCCGGTCGAGCTGCGCGGCGTCGGCCACGACCGTGACGCGTTGCTCGAAGCGTACGGGTTCGACCGCAATATCGTGCGTGGGATTGCAGAACAGGTTCGCGTAGTCGAACGCGCGATCGCCGCGCAGCCCTTTCGGATCGATCGCACGCCAGCCGCGTTCGCCGAAATGGAGGATGTTGCCGTGATGGATGTCGCCGTGCAGGACGACTTCGTCGACGGGCGCTTCGGCCAGCAACTGGCTCGCGACCGTGGCCGAGCGGTGCAGCACGTCGCTGCCAGAAGCATCTGACAGCAGTGCATGAAACCAGTCATGCAGCGGCACGACCGATGGCGGCTCCGAGGCACGATGCGCATGCAGCCGCGCAACGACATCGCACGCGATACGCATCGCATCGTCGTCATGCCCCGATGCCGAAAAACCGGCCAGCGTCGGTTCCGGCCGCGCCCGTTCGAGCAGGACTGCATCGCCGTCGTGCTGCCACACCTGCGCGGCGCCATGCCCGTTCCACCAGGTCATCAGCGCATTGCCGCGACGCTCTTCGTCACACGTGGCGACCTTCAACATTGCCGGCCGCGATTGCCAGACGACCGGCAGCAGGCCGCCGCTCGCGGTCAGGATCGGGCCGCCATCGGGAACGAGGCCCCACAGGCCGAGGTATCGATCAAACATCACACGATGCTACAGCCGAACCGGATCGCGCGCAGCGCGGTTCGCCCGATGGTGCGACACGCGGTCGCAGATGCGACCTGAACGGCTCCGGCGCACTTTCCTAAATAAAATTTAGCCAGCCCAACTTTGGCTAAAGAATGTTCCGGTTTCGCGCCATCCCTTCGACAATGCGCGCCTTTCGTGACTGTCGGCGTCTCTTGATCGCCGGCCGTCGCAGCATCGAAGAAGGAGCCCGACATGACCGACCACATCGCATCCCCGCCACCCCCACCCGCACCGCCGCCACGCCGTCGCCGCGTGTGGCGCACGCTCGCGGGCGCGCTGCTCGGCCTGACGGTCGCATGCGCGGGCATCGGCGCGTGGACGATCCAGCGCATCTGGACGCAGTTGCCGTCCGTCGAGCACCTCGCCGTCTATCGTCCCGCGCTGCCGCTGCGAATCTTCTCGCGCGACGGCGACCTGCTGGCCGAATACGGCGTCGAGCGGCGCGAGTTCGTGCCGCTCGAACGCATACCGCCGCTGATGCGGCAGGCGCTGCTCGCGGCCGAGGACGCGAAGTTCTATCAGCACGGTGCAGTCGATTTCAACGGCCTTGCGCGCGCGACGTTCGCGAACGTCGTAACGGGGCAGCCGGGGCAGGGCGGCAGCACGATCACGATGCAGGTCGCGCGCAACTTCTACCTGACGCGCGACAAGGTGCTGAGTCGCAAGCTCGCCGAGATCCTGATGGCGACCAAGCTCGAACGCGAATACAGCAAGGACAAGCTGCTCGAGCTGTACATGAACGAGATCTATCTGGGCGAGCGCGCGTACGGTTTCGCGGCGGCCGCGAACGTGTATTTCGGCAAGCCGCTCGACGCGCTGAGCGCGGGCGAGGCGGCCGTGCTCGCGGGGCTGCCGAAGGCGCCTTCCGCGTTCAACCCGGTCGTCAATCCGGCACGCGCGACCGCGCGGCGCAACTACGTGCTCGGCCGCATGCA
>NZ_JAAGPB010000174.1:0-16272 GCF_017104585.1 Burkholderia sp. Ac-20392 | reverse complement strand
TACTCGTGCGTATTTATTCGTGAATGATACTGCCACTACCGACACATACACCGAGATATACACCCTTTCCCTGCACGACGCTCTGCCGATCTTGCTGCACCGCTGAGCGCGCCGGTAACGGTGGTGAGGAGGCCGGTGACCGGAGCGAGCGGGCCGCTGCCGCCACCCGCTGCACCGCCAAGCGCACCGGTGACCGTCGAGACGAGGCCGGTGACCGGAGCGAGCGGGCTGCTGGCGCCACCCGTTGCGCCGCCGAGCGTACCCGTGACCGTCGTGAGGAGACCCGTGAGCGGTGCGAGCGGGTTGGTCACGCCGCCGGTGCCGCCCGTGAGCAGGCCGCCGACGGCCTTCACGGTGTTGCCCGTCGACGAGACCGTGTTGCCAAGGCCGGTCGTGACCGGGTTGCCGCCCGCCGACGCGAGCAGGGCGCCAGCCTGGTTCAGGCCGTTGCCGACCGTGCCGAGCAGCGTGTTGACGGGGGCGCCGAGGCCGGTCGCCGTACCGATCGTCTGGGTCGTCTGGCCGACCATCGTCGTGATCGGCGTGATGGCCGAGCTGACCGTCTGCGTGACTTGCTGGATCGGGCCGGTCGACAGTGCGTTGGTGAGGGTGGTGCCGCCGTTCGAGACTGCACCGCCGATCGTCGATACGAGACCGCCGAGGGCGCCCGTGACCGGCGAGAGCGGTGTCAGCGGGCCACTGCCGAGGCTGGAGACCAGGTTGCCCGTCTGCGTGACGGCGCCGCCGAGTTGGTTGACCACGCCGCCCGTGCTGGCGAGCGTGGTGCCGAGCGGATCCTTCGTCGCGCCGAGCTGGCCGAGCCCGTTGCCGAGGCCGTTGCCAAGTGCCGTCACCGCGCCGCCGACGCTTTGCACGACGCCGCCTGCGGCTTGCGTGGTGGCCGGGTTGACGCCCGGCAGCGACTGGCTGCCGATGACGGAGCCCAGACCCGAGACGGTGCCGCCGACACCCGTGATGATGTTGCTGCTGCTTGCGAGGACAGTTCCCACTGGGTTCGACGACACACCCGAGGTGCCGGAGGTGCCGCTCGTGCCCGACGTACCGCTGGTGCCGCTTGTACCCGAGGTTCCGCTGGTGCCGGACGTACCGCTGGTGCCCGAGGTTCCGCTGGTGCCGGACGTGCCGCTCGTGCCGGAGGTACCGCTGGTGCCCGAGGTACCGCTCGTGCCCGACGTGGAGATCGTGTCGCCGCCGCCCGAACTCGAGCCGCCGCCGAGCCCCTGGCTGATGGAACCGGAACCGCCGCACGCGGAGAGGGAAAGCATGGCTGCAACGGTGGCCGCGATCAGAGTCGTCCGGAACACGCCATGGGGGATAACCTTAATGTCCATTTTGTCCTCGCATTAAAAATGTGTTGTGAACTGCGTTGTGTTGAGTGGTGCGAGGACTACTCTGCAACTGTCGTGCCATTTCGATGCTCGACGGTTCGGCAACAGGTTTTAAACGAGGCAATTCCTTGTCAGAAAAGGAAGTTATGGAAATTGAAAGATTGTTGAATCTGTTTAAGCGCAGACAAATGAGAACGGTTTCGAGCGTTTCGTAACGTAACGTCACAACATTGGCGTTACGCGTGCGGCGTAACGTGGGGCCCGAGCAGGCTTGGTGGACGAGGCAATGGTTTTACTGGTGGATTAGGTGTGCACATCTAACCTATCGTAAATCCTATGTGTAAGTCGTACCGAAACGCCGTACAAATACGTTGTGCTCCTGGCCATTTTTTTCCGTCCAAGTCGTTAAAAGAGGTTGGAAGTTAAATGGGATCGGATATAGAATCCGGAGCAGATGTAAGGAAATGTACGGTTCGGTACACAACGTTCGAGGAGGGTCACTATCGCGAATGTTAACTTGCATCAAATGATGAGCCATGCCCCTCGGGGCAATCTATAAAGAAAGCGCACCCGATTGTCGTTACAGCAGATGTGGCGAACAGAACGGGGCAACGGCTAGATATGCGGGGACGTATACGTATAAAAGGCCAAAGAACGTAAATACAGGCACGAGGAATAAAATGAAAGCAATGATGATTCGCTTCCTTCGGGAAGAAGACGGGGTTACCGCGATCGAGTACGGTCTGATTGCGGGTCTGATTGCTGTTGCGATCGTCGCCGGGGTGACGTCGATCGGTGGCAGCCTCGGGACCATGTTCACCAATCTCGGCACTTGCGTGACTACACGTACAGCTGCCGCATGTGCGGCCGCTACCATCTGGGGCTGACCTTCCGTAAATAATTGGAACGACTGCTTCACTTCGTGAAAGTCGTTTTGGTTCGGTAGCGAGCTGATTGTCTCGGCAATCTGCTCGCGCCGACATTTGCGGCGGACAGTTGCGCGATGGCAGATCTTATTTTCAGCGGGACATTCCTGGCCTGGGTGACGATTGTCGCGGCCAGTGATATCCGATTTCGGCGCGTTTCGAATTCGCTCGTCCTGGCGGGTTTGATCGCTGGATTTGGCGCGGCAATTTTCAACGCGAATCCATTTGGAATCTCGCTGTATCAGTCCATGTTCGGCATGCTGGTCGGGCTGGCCGGTCTTTTCCCCTTTTTCATGCTGCGACTGATGGGCGCGGCAGACGTAAAGACGTTTGCCGTACTCGGTGTGTGGTGCGGTGCACACGCGCTGCTCTGGCTCTGGGTTGTCGCGAGCCTTGCCGCCGGTCTTCACGCCGTCGCGCTGATCGTGTTGTCGCGGACATCGCCGGGCGCGCTGTGGCGCCGCGGCGAGCCTGCGCTCGCGCTTGGCAAATATCGGGCGACGCCGTATGCGGCATGTCTGGCGATACCGGCGGCGGCGTGGCTCGTGTATCTGATTGCAACGGGGGGCATGCGATGAAGCGACTGGGGCAGCTGCAGGGGCGCCGGCGGCAGCGCGGGGCGACGGCGGTCGAATTCGCGATCGTTTTTCCGCTGTTCTTCATGATCTTCTACGCGATCCTCAGTTTCGGGATGATTTTCCTCATTCAGCAAAGCCTGACGCTGGCGGCCAGCGAAGGTGCGCGCGCAGGTTTGAACTACGCGCCGACCCTGGCCGCGCGAGTGACGAACGCGACGACTGCCGCACAGAATGTCCTGGGCTGGCTGAACATCAGCCCGCCGCAGGTCGCGGCGCCGCAGTGCAGTTACGACACGACGAATCCGCCGTCGCTCTATTGCCTGACGGTCACGGTGAGCTACTCGCCGGAAGCGTGGGTCACGACCATGCCGTTCCTGGGAGCCATCATCACCCAACCGTTGACGGGGACGGCAGTCGTGCAGATTCCGCAGTCGATCCTATGAGGTGGTCATCGTGACGCGATGGGTCCGCGAGCACATGAATCGAGCAGCAAGTAAAACTTACTCGGATTTTTATTCCGGCATCCATACAAAAACATGGCCAACAACCTAACCAAGATCATCGCGGGGCTGCTGATTGCGATTGCTGTGCTGCTCGGAATCTATGCATGGATGCTCGGGCGCAGTTCGCCGGCTCCCGCGCCGGCGCAGCAGATTGCGGCGGTCAATCCGGTTCCGGTCGTGATCGCCGCGCGGGCGTTGCCGGCAGGCCAGCCGATTACCGCCGACGCGCTGAAGGTTCAGGCGACCGCGCCGATGCCGACCGGTGCGTTCAACAATCCGGGCGAACTCGTCGGCCGAGTGCCGACGCGGGACATCCCGGCTTCGTCGCCGGTCGTTTCGGGCGCATTGGTGTCGGGCCTCGCCGAGGACGTGCAGCCGGGCGAGCGCGCGATCGCGGTTCACGTAGACGAGACCAATGCTGTCGGCAACCGGCTGCGTCCCGGCAATTTCGTCGACGTGTTCCTGAATCTCAAGCGCGAGAGCGGTTCGACGATGCTCGACGGGGAAATCTCGCAGACGCAGGCGCGACTGCTGTTGTCGAAGGTGCGTGTGCTGTCGTTCGGCGATGCGACACCCGAACGCGACAGCGGCAGCAACACGAACGGCAACAACGGCCAGCCGTCGAATGTGCGCATCGCAGTACTGGCGGTGCCGACTGCGCAGGTCGACGCGCTGACGCTCGGTGAGGCGAGCGGCCGGTTGACCCTCGCATTGCGCAACCCGCGCGACGACGAGCTTGCCATGCAGACGGTTGCGGTGCGCACCGACAACAAGCTGTCGCCGTCGGCGCTCGCCGCAGCCGGCGTGTCGTTGCAGCAATTGTCCGGCACGCAGCGCAATGCGGTGGCCAACGTGACCGTGCCGCCGTTGCCGTCGCACCTGCCGCCGGCGGTGCGGCCGAGCGGGAGTGGCGGCGGTATCGAGGTGATTCGCGGCGGCCGGTCGGAAACGGTTGCTTACTGAAAGGCATCGACGGTCATCGATATCAGCGACGACAAGTAAAAAGGCCGAGAGACGGTTCAACGAACAATGAAAAACACACTGATTGCATTCGCGATTGCTATCTGGGCCATGACCTTCGCATCGTTCGTCAACGCGAGCGAGACGATCGAACTCGCCGTTGGCGCACAACGGCAAATTTCGGCTGGCCGCGCGTTGCAGCGCGTTGCGGTTGGCGATCCGGCGGTCGCCGACGTGCTGATCATGAAAGGCAGCCGTTCCGGATCGGTGCTGCTGACCGCGAAGGCGCCGGGTGCGACGAACGTGATGCTGTGGGAGCGCGGCCGCGACGAGCCGACCGTGTGGAATGTCGAAGTCGTCGATGCGTCCGCACATGCAGTGCTCGACGGCTCCACGCCGCGCGTGAATGCGTATGGCGGAACGGCGGTGCTGCGGGGATCGTCGACATCGCTTGATGCACACGACCGTGCCGTCGCGGTGGGCAAGAACATGAGCGCGAAAGGTGTCGTGATCGATCGCTCGACGATCGCCGGCAAGAACGTCGTGCAGGTCGATGTGCGCGTCGTCGAATTCAGCCGCTCGGTGCTCAAGCAGGTCGGCTTCAACTTCTTTAAGCAAAGCAACGGATTTTCGTTCGGCTCGTTCTCGCCGGGTGGCGTGCAGTCCTATAACGGCGGATCGGGCCCCGGTACCGGCGGGTACGTTCCGACGCTCGGTGCGCCCGTCGCGTCGGCCTTCAACCTGGTGGTGAACGCAGCCGGGCGCGGCATCTTTGCCGATCTGTCGCTGCTGGAAGCGAACAATCTCGCACGCGTGCTCGCGGAGCCGACGCTCGTCGCCCTGTCCGGACAGAGCGCCAGCTTCCTCGCGGGCGGCGAGATTCCGGTGCCGTCGCCGCAAGGGCTCGGTTCGACCGCGATCCAGTGGAAGCAATACGGTGTCGGTCTCTCGCTGACGCCGACGGTGCTGAGCCCGCAGCGGATCGCACTGAAGGTTGCGCCCGAGTCCAGCCAGCTCGACTTCGTGAACAGCGTGACGATCAGCGGTGTCGCCGTGCCGGGCATCACGACCCGCCGGGCGGATACGACCGTCGAACTCGGCGATGGCGAGAGCTTCGTGATCGGCGGGCTGATCGATCGCCAGACGATGTCGAACGTGAGCAAGGTGCCGTTGCTCGGCGACCTGCCGATCATCGGGACATTCTTCAAGAACATGAACTATCAGCAGAATGACAAAGAACTGCTGATCATCGTCACGCCGCATCTCGTCGCGCCGATCGCGAAGGGAGCAGTGCTGCCTGCGACGCCGGGTGAGCTGTCCGAACAGCGCAACGGGCCGGTCTGGCAGTCGTATCTGGGTGGCGCGGCATCGCCTGACGCCGCACCGGGATTTTCGAAATGAGTGCGAAGCATCGCTTGTTGCGATGCACCTGCACACCATGCGTAATCGGGGGTGTTCGACATGAACGCGCGAATCCAATCATTGTGTGAACCCGCCGTGACCGATTATTTCGTTTGCGCATCGCAACAGGAGGCGCATGTCCGCTGGCTGGCCGATACGCTCGTGTCGGCCGGCGCGGTCGAGGCTGCGTCGCTGGAGCCGGGTGTGCTGGCACAGCGCATCACGGGCCTCAATCCGGCGCTCGTCTTCATCGACTTCTCGGATGGCAGTCCCGCCGCGAGCATTGCCGCCGCAGCGGTTCGCGCGACGCACCCGGGGCTGCCGATCGTCGCGCTCGGTTCGCTCGCGCAACCAGAGAGCACGCTTGCCGCGCTGCGCGCCGGCGTACGCGATTTCATCGACGTGTCGGCCCCGGTGGAAGATGCGTTGCGCACGACGCGCGGGCTGCTTGCGAACGTCGGCGAGCCGGCGAGCCGCCATGGCAAGCTCGTCGCGTTGCTCGGCGCCCGAGCGGGCATGGGCGTGAGCACGCTCGCAGCGAATCTCTCCGTGTGGCTGCAGAAGCGCGCGGCAAGCCCGGGGGCGGGCGGCGTGCCGAATGGCGGTACGCCGGCCGGTCGCCAGACCGCACTCGTCGACCTGGGGTTGCCGGCAGGCGATGGCGCACTGTTCCTGAATACCCGCTGCGAATTCCATTTCATCGATGCGGTTCACAATCTGCGCCGCATCGACCGGACCTTTGTGAATACCGCGTTGACGCGGCATGAGAGCGGTGTCGCCTTGACGACGCTGCCGGCCGATCTCGGCGGATTGCGCGACGTGTCGTACGCATCGTGCGCCGGTTTGCTGAACCGTTTTCGCGCATTCTTCGATCAGCAGATCGTCGATCTCGGCGGCTTTTCCAACCACGAGTTCGTCGCCCAGATTACGAATTCGGCCGACGAAGCGTGGCTCGTCTGCGATCAGGGCGTCGCGTCGATCGTGTCGGCAGCCGATCTCCTGACCGAGTTGCGCGACGCAGGTGTCGAGCCCGATCGTGTGCGGCTCGTCGTCAACCAGTACGACCCGGCACTCGACCTGACGCCCGCGCAGATCGCCGAGCGTCTCGGGCTGTCGCTGGTCGGTACGCTGCCGTCGCGACGCGTCGCGATCGGCCATGCCGCGAACCAGGGTCGGCTCATCGTCGACATGGCGGAGCGCGACCCGTATGTGCGCGCGCTCGAGTCGCTTGCCGCGCGGCTGCCAGGCGTGTCGGTCAGGTCGACCGCCACGCGACCGGCATCCGGCCTGTCTGCGCTGAAGCGCTTCATTCAACCCTCGTCCAAGCGGTCGTAAGCGATGGCACACGACATTCAATTCGCCGACGGCGCAGCGCCGTTCTCCCAGACGCAGCAATTCCACGACATCAAGAATGCCGCGCATGAACATCTGCTGACGCGCATCGAAGAACTGGGCGCCGAGTTCGGCCGATGGTCCCGACAGGCGATCAACCAGTTCGTCGATCTCGAGATCGACAGCTTCGTGCGCCTGCGCCGCATTCCGCTCAACGAGAACGAGGTGCGAGCGATCGCCGAGGCGCTGACGAAGGAGCTCGCGGGCTTCGGGCCGATCGAGGACCTGCTCGCGGACCCGGCCGTCGAGGACATCCTGATCAACGGCTACAACGACGTGTACGTGTCGCGTCACGGGATCCTCGCAAGGCTGCCGGTGCGCTTTACCGACAACGCGCACCTGTTGCGGATCGTGCGCCGGATCCTCGCGCCGATCGGTCGCCGCCTCGACGAGTCGAATCCGATGGTCGACGCTCGGCTGCCCGACGGTGGCCGCGTGAACGTCGTGATCGAGCCGCTGTCGATCGACGGCCCGGTCGTATCGATCCGGAAATTCCGCAAGGATCCGCTGAAGCCGTCCGATCTGCTCGGCAACGGGACGTTCAACGAAGAGATCAACACGCTGCTCCAGGCGGCCGTCGAGGCGCGCTGCAACATTCTCGTGTCGGGCGGCACGAGTTCCGGCAAGACGTCGCTGCTCAACGCGCTCGCGTTCCACATTCCTGAGATCGAGCGGGTCGTGACGATCGAGGATACGGCGGAGCTGTCGCTGAACCACCCGCACGTCGTGCGGCTGGAGAGCCGGCCGGGCGGGTTCGACGGCACCGGCGTCGTGTCGATTCGCGACCTGTTGCGCAATACGCTGCGGATGCGCCCGGACCGGATCATCGTCGGCGAAGTGCGCGGCGGCGAAGTGCTGGAGATGCTGCAGGCGATGAACACCGGTCACGACGGCTCGATGGGCACCGTGCACGCGAGTTCGCCGCGCGAGTGCCTGTACCGTCTCGAGATGCTGGCCGGCTTTGCCGGCTTCCAGGGCACCGAATCGAGCCTGCGCCGGCAGATCGCGAATGCGATCGACTTCATCGTGCAGATCGGGCGCCTGTCGAACGGGCGGCGGCGGATCCTGTCGATCACCGAAGTAACCGGGCTGTCCGACAACATCATCGCGACGCAGGAGCTTTACCGTTACGAAGCGCGCGTGACGGCGGAAGGCGAGGAAGTCGACCACTGGGAAACGCTGGGCATTCATCCGCATTCGCCGAAGCTTGCGCGCTTCCGCCAGACGCTGACGAGCGGCGGATTCGGCGATGGCGGGTTTGGCGGGGGCTTCGGCGGCGGCGGGTTCGGCCGCGGCGGCGGGGGCTTCAATGTATAGCGCAATGGTGTGGGTGCTGGCGATCGCGATGCTGTGTGTCGCGGCTGCGATGATGCTGTGGCGTCACGCGGAGACCCGGCGCGTGCGGACCGACGCGAAGCGCTTCATAGACAGCCGGCTCGAACCGGGCGCACGCGCCAGTGCCACGGCACCGGCGGGGCGACCGTCGGCGGCGGGGGCGGCGCGCGCCGTACCGCTGCCGGGCGCGGCGCGGAGTGCATCGTCCGACGCAGCCTGGGCGCACTGGTACGCGACGGCATCCGAGTATCTGGCGAACCTCGCGAGCCGCGCGGGAATCGAGGATGCGCGCGGCAAGACGCTCGTTGCGCTTGGCGTACTTGTCGCGGCTGCGTTTATCGCCGGCAGCCGCGGCGGCGTACTGGCGTGCCTTGCGGCAATCGCTTGCGGTAGCGCGATGCTCGGCGTCTGGCTCGCTTCGCGGATCCAGCGGCGGCGGCTGAAGATCGTCCGGCAGATCCCGTCGTTCCTGGACGGGATCGTGCGTCTCGTAACGCTCGGCAACAGCGTGCCGGCTGCGTTCCAGTCTGCATTGCAGACGACCGAGGAGCCGTTGCGCGGTTGCCTCGATCTCGTGTCGCGGATGCTGCGCGGCGGTATCGAGATCGATCGCGCGATGATGCACATCGCGAAGATCTATCGGACCGAGGAGTTCGAACTGGTGGGCTCGGTGCTGCGCCTGTCGGTCAAATACGGTGGGCGTGCGGACGTGATGCTCGAACGGATGGCCGTGTTCATGCGTGACCTCGAGCAGGCCGAGCGTGAGTTGACTGCGATGTCGTCGGAAACGCGATTGTCTGCGTTCGTTCTCGTCATGCTGCCGATCGGGATCGGCAGCTTTGTCGTGATGACCAATCCGAAGTATCTGCACGGGATGTGGAACGATCCGAGCGGGCGGACACTGCTCATGATCGCGTTCCTGATGCAATTGGCCGGCAGCGTGTGGCTGTATCGAATGGCTCGGCTCAGGTGAATCTATGACAGCGACTCAAATCGGGGCGATCGCGTTGGCGGTGGGCGCACTCGGGGTGCTGCTGCTCGGCATGGTTGCCATGTTGCGGGCGAGTGCCGCGACGCGTGCCGAACGCGCGCTGGTGGATGCGCTGGACCGGCGCATGGCCGCGCTTGAGGCAGCGAAAGCGAAAGCCGCGCCGGACAGCGCGGCGCCGGCGAAACCCGACGTGCGTGGCGGTCAGCGTGTCGAGCGCTTTCTCGACCGGCTGTCGGCAGCGGGCATGCGCTGGCTGGATACCGGGCTCGGCAAATACGCGGTCGCGGAAGAGGATCGCCGCCTGCTGGAGCAATGCGGTTATGTCGACGCACGCACGCGCGGGCTGTTCCTCAGCGCACGGGTCGCGTTCGGGATCGGGCTGCCGCTGCTGTTCGCCATCTTCGCGAGCGGGCGAATGAAGGGCGGTCTCTGGATGGTCGGCATGTTTGCCGCCTTCGGGCTCGGCTTCATGCTGCCGAAACTCTACGTGCAGCGCCGTTCGGCTGCGCGGCGGCAGAGCGTGGTCGACGAACTGCCGTTGCTCGTCGACATGCTGCGCCTGCTGCAAGGCGTCGGCCTGTCGCTCGATCAGAGCCTGCAGGTCGTGACGAACGATTTTCGCGGGATGTTGCCGGTGCTGTCATCGGAAGTCGGCATCGCGCAGCGCCAGTTCGCCGCGGGTCGTACGCGCGAGCAGTCGCTGCAGCGGCTGTCCAGCGGATTCGACAACGAGGACTTGCGCGCGATCGTGCGATTGATGATTCAGGTCGACAAGCATGGCGGCGCGGTACAGGAGCCGCTCAAGCAGTTCGGAGATCGGCTGCGCGAAACACGCCGTGCCATGCTGCGCGAGCGGATCGGCCGGTTGACGGTGAAGATGACCGGTGTGATGGTGCTGACACTGTTGCCCGCACTGTTGATCGTGACGGCCGGGCCCGGCATGTTGGCGGTGATGCATGCGTTGTCGCCGCATCACTGAAGGACGGAAGGAAGGACGATGAAGCGGATCGGCGGAATGGCGATGCGGGCGGGCGCGGCGGCGGCGGTGTTGGTGCTGGGTGCGTGCGCGACCAAGGACAGCGGTTACGGCGTGAACGCGCAGACGGAGCGCGCGGCACTGATACAGGCCGCCGACCAGAAACAGGCCGTGCCGGATACGCCGGGCATGTACCTCGGCCTGATCCAGCGGATGCAGTCGCAAGGGCTCTATTACGCATCGCTCGCGCACATCGACGCCTATGACAAGACGTACGGCGTCGTACCGGAGTCGATCCTGTTGCGTGCGGATGCACTGCGGATGACCGACCAGCCGGCCGCGAGCGCGGCTGTCTACACGCAGTTGCTGAAGACGCCACTCGCCGCGCGCGGCTATCGCGGGCTCGGGCTGCTTGCGGGTGCGGCGGGTGATTTCGACCGCGCGGCGCAGACGCTGACGCAGGCGTCGGATCTGGCGCCGACTGACGCATCGATGCTGTCTGATCTTGCGTATGCGAAGTTGCGCAGCGGCGATGTGGTTGGCGCACGTGTGCCGTTGATGAAGGCCGCCGAGCTGGATCAGCGCAATCCGAAAATCGTCAGCAACCTCGCGCTTTACCTGTTCGCGGCAGGGCGCGCTCAGGATGCGCAGAAGCTGATGAACCAGCAGCATCTGCCGGCGGATATCCGCAAGGACATCGCCGGCGACGCCGCGAAGATTGCGGCAGCCGCGCGCGCGCAGCAACGCGCGGTTGCGACGCCGCCGGTCGTGTCGCGGCGCGCTACGTCGGCGCCGATCACGCCGATGGCGAACAATTTTGGCTACGATCAGACCGTGCCGCTGCTGCAACGGTTTGCACAATGAACAGGCACCGGGGGAACGACATGAACAACAACAAACATCATCGAAGCATGCACGCGGGCCGGATCGCGGTGCTGGCCGCCATCGCCTGCGTGATGGCCGGTTCTGCTGCGGCATACGGACAGGAGGCCGTGACGGCGGGCGCGTCCGATGTGGGCCGTTCGACGAAGGCGTGGCTCTCGATGCAACGCGACAATCGCGCGGCGGCACCGACGCAGCCGTTGCTCGGCGACGTCGCGTCGCTCGTATACCAGCGCTATCTCGATTCGTTCAAGAACAAGATCCCGGGCTCGATGAGCTCGCAACTCGGTTCCGCCAGCGGCATGTCGGGCAGCAGTCAGGGCATGCAGTAAGCGGAACGGCGATGCGCGCAGATCAATCACCCGTAGCGCGACGACGCGGCCTTGCCGGTCGTCCGGGGCGCCAGCGCGGCACCATTGCGGTCATGGCCGCGATCTGGGTGTCGGTTGCATTCATCATGCTGGGTGCGATCGATATCGGTCATTTCTATTCCGAACGGCGCAGCATGCAGGCGGCCGCCGATCTGGCAGCGCTTTCGGCCGTGTCGCAAATCAGCGCGGATTCGACCTGCACGGCCGCGACTACCGCAGCCGGCCGCATCGCGAATCCGGCATCGAAGCCGCTGCCGGCGAACTCGACCGTCTCCGTGACGTGCGGTGTCTGGACCGCGCCTCAAGGCAGCGGCAATCCGCTGTTTACGCCGACCTCGGGCGCAGCGACCAACGGTCAGTGTGCAGGCCTGTCGCCCGGAACGATCAACGGTCAATCGGTCAACGCCGTCTGCGTGACGCTTTCCGAGCCGATCGACGGGATTTTCCGCAGCGGGATAACCGTCGGTGCGTCGGCTATCGCCAAGAGCGTGCCGACCGATACCTTCACGCTGACCACGTCGCTGGCGGCGTTGAACGGCGGGTTGGCCAATCAGTTGCTCCAGGTGCTGACGGGGTCGCCCAATGCGCTGAGCCTGCAGGCCGTCGACTATCAGGGGCTCGCGCAGGTCAACCTGAAGCTGGCCGGCATCCTCGCCAATCTGCCGGTTGGCACGAGCACATCCGTGCTGAATGGCACGGTGACGCTCGGGCAACTGGCCAACGCGGCGGTGCAGGCGGCGACGCAGCAGAATCTGGTCGGGGCGAACCTGAACGTTCTGAACGCGATCGTCGTTGCACTCTGTTCCGGCAATGTCTGCGGCGGACCCCAGATCGCGCTCGGCCAGCTTGTTTCTGCCGCAACCGCGACGGGAACCTCCGCCGTCAATGCCAGCGTCAACGCGCTTGGCCTGCTGTCGACGGCATTGCAGATCGCGAACGGCACGAATTCGGTCGCCATTCCCAGCATCACGGTTCAGACGCCGACCGCGCTGGCGCCGCTGCTGAACGCAACCGTATCGGGCTCGGTGTCGCTTGCGGGGACACCGCCGTCCACCGCGAGCGGTCCGGCCGGGCCGACGAATTGCGGAACCTCCAATTGCACGACCAACACGTCGACTGCGCAGGGGAATGTGTTCCTCAATACGTCGATATCGCTGCTGTCGACCTGTCCGACCGGCGGGCTGGTCTATCCGGGAGGCACGTGCCCGTCGGGTAGTCCCACGCCGCTTGCCGCGGTGCAACTGCCGATTACCGCCTATGTGGCACCGGCGACGGCGGGCCTCGCATCGGTCACCTGTACCGCGAACGGCACGAAAACTGCACAGGTGAACGTGCAGACCGGTGTGGTTGCCGTGTACATCGGCGGTTCGGCGAATACGCCGATCAACCTGAACGCGCCGTCCGGGTATGCAACCGGCAGCGGAACCCCGATTACGCTGGTATCCGTCAACCTGCAGAGCTTGCTCAGTCTGCTGGGGCTCAACACCGTGATTTCAGCGCTCAATGTGCTGACGCTGGGGTTGATCAACCTGAATCAGATATCCGTCAATATCAGCCTGAAACCCGGGCAACTGACGGTGCCCGTTGCCAATCAAACGCCGACTGCGCTGACGTTCACGTATCCCGGCCCCGGGTCATCCGCTTCGCCGAGCCCGGCGTCACCGTACACGCTGGGCACGGGAACGGACCAATTCCTGGCGCCCGCGGTTCAGGGTATCGTCGGTAGCGGCCTGTCGGTTTCGGTGTCGGCGAGCGGCGGGCTGGTGGGGGTGCTGGCCGGCATCCTGAACCCCTTGCTGGATATCCTGACCGGGCCGCTTCTGACTGCGCTCGGAAGCACACTGGTTCCGCTGCTCCTGCAACCGATCGATTCTCTCCTGACCTCCGTCACGGGCCTGCTCGGACTGAGCCTGGGGAATGCCTATGTCACGAACACACCGGACTCGATCAAATGCGGCAACCCGATGCTGGTTCAATAAATGCCTGAACGTTCTGTTATCAAAGCAGGGGGCGTCGCTGCTGCCTGCAACTGCTCACTGAGCTGCAATGCAAAGCAACTCGTCACTTACTGAAGCCGCACCCGAATCATGAGAACCACGCCCGCAATCGAAGAGCTCGACCTGTATGTATGGGAAGGCAAGGCGGACATCGTCGACCGCGTCGCCCGGTGCATGGCGAGCTTCGACGTCGAAGTGATCCGCGCCGACAACGCGGAGGTCTCGGCCGAGCGCGCCGCATTGCGACCGTCGCTGGCGATCATCAGCGTGACGATGATCGAAACCGGCGCGGCATTCCTGCGCGACTGGCAGGCCAACATCGGCATGCCGGTCGTCTGGGTCGGCGCGGCGCGCGATCACGACGCGTCGCAGTATCCGCCCGAGTATTCGCATATCCTGCCGCTCGACTTCACGTGTGCCGAACTGCGCGGCATGATCGGCAAGCTCGTCACGCAGTTGCGGGCGCATACGGCCGAAACGTCGCATCCGACCGAACTCGTCGCGCACTCGGAATCGATGCAGGCGCTCCTGCACGAAGTCGATACGTTCGCCGACTGTGACACCAACGTGTTGCTGCACGGCGAAACCGGCGTCGGCAAGGAGCGCATCGCGCAGTTGCTGCACGACAAGCATTCGCGCTACCGGCACGGCGAATTCGTGCCGGTGAACTGCGGCGCGATTCCCGACGGCCTGTTCGAATCGCTGTTCTTCGGTCATGCGAAGGGATCGTTCACAGGCGCGGTTGTTGCGCATAAAGGCTATTTCGAACAGGCGGGCGGCGGCACACTGTTCCTCGACGAAGTCGGCGATCTCCCGCTGTACCAGCAGGTCAAGCTGCTGCGCGTACTCGAGGATGGCGCGGTGCTGCGCGTCGGCGCGACGACGCCGGTCAAGGTTGATTTCCGCCTGGTGGCGGCGAGCAACAAGAAACTGCCGCAGCTCGTGAAGGATGGCCTGTTCCGCGCCGACCTCTACTACCGGCTCGCGGTGATCGAGTTGAGCATCCCGTCGCTGGAGGAGCGCGGCGCCGTCGACAAGATCGCGCTGTTCAAGTCGTTCGTCGCGCAGGTCGTCGGCGAGGAGCGGCTCGCTCAGTTGTCCGATCTGCCGTACTGGCTGACGGATTCGGTCGCGGACAGCTATTTCCCCGGCAACGTGCGCGAACTGCGCAACCTCGCCGAGCGTGTCGGCGTGACGGTGCGGCAGACGGGCGGGTGGGATGCCGCGCGGTTGCAGCGGCTGATCGCGCACGCGCGCAGTTCGGCGCAGCCGGTGCCGGCGGAGAGCGCGGCCGAGGTGTTCGTCGACCGCAGCAAGTGGGACATGAACGAGCGCAACCGCGTCATTGCGGCGCTCGACGCAAACAGCTGGCGGCGCCAGGATACGGCGCAGCAGCTCGGCATCAGCCGCAAGGTACTGTGGGAAAAAATGCGCAAATATCAGATCTTCGACGAGGAGCCCGAGACCCGCGAAAGTGAGTAATTAATGAGATAAAATCGCGCTGAATTACAACGACTCGGGCGGGAATAGAACTTCATGAGCCATATGACGGGGTTGGGAAGGGCGTGCGTGTTGCTCGCCATGGTGGGAGGCATGCAGGGCGCATCCGCGCAAAGTCTGGCAGACAGCGGTTCGCCGGCAGTACAGCAGGCGTCGGCGCCGGTGGCGGCGATTCCGGTGATCGATTCGCAGGCGTCGTTGCAGCCGCAGGCGGGCGAGTCGACGGGGCCGAGTACGGTCGACGACTTGCAGCGCCAGATCCAGGCACACACGCTGACGGAAATGCGCACGAGCTACAACGGCAGCTACGGTGCGAGCCTGTTGTTCAACGTGAAGGACGGTGCGTACTTCGTCGCGCTGTTCCAGCAGAAGGCGTTCTGGCGCGTCATCAAGACTTACGATGAAACGCGTGCGGAAGCGATCTATCGCGATTTCTCGCGCCAGGCTGAGCGGCTGGCCGTGAACGAATTGCGGGCCGCGAAGCTGGAATCGCAGAAAACGCAAATGGACAAGCAGATCGAAGTCACGCAGGATCGCGCGCGGCGTCTGCAGGCCGATATCTCGATCGCACGCCAGCAGCAGGCGGCGGTTGCGGATCGCCAGAAGAACGTACGCAACGAGACGGCCGCATTGCAGGCGCAGCAGGCCGAGCTTCAGTCGCAACTGCGTGCGTTGCAGCAGCAGGTGCGTTCGTTGCAGCGTGAGGCCGATGCGGGCCTGCCGACGACGGCACGCTGAACCCGGCGGCGGTGCGGCGACATGCCGCGCCGGCCGCACAAGTAAAAAGGGCAAGCCGGTTGGCTTGCCCTTTTGTTTTACTGGCCGTCCGGCACGATTCGCCGGCGGCGCGTCACGATGACCGGCCCGCTGCCGCCGCGGGAATCCGACGACGATGCATTGCCGGATGCGTCGCCGGTGTCACGCGGCGCGCCGTAGCTTTCGCGCGGTTCACGGGGTTCGCGCGGGGCACCGTAGCCTTCGCGCGGCTCACGCGAGCCGTAACCCTCGCGCGGTTCGCGCGAGCCATAGCCTTCACGCGGTTCGCGGGAGCCGTAGCCGCCGTCGCCGCGCGATTCACGCGAGCCGCCGTGCGAGCCGTACGGGCTGTGAC
>NZ_JAAGPB010000173.1:0-234 GCF_017104585.1 Burkholderia sp. Ac-20392 | reverse complement strand
AGATGAAGAATAGACACCGAGGAGATAAGAGATGTCATCGAACAAATAGTAAGTAGATTACGAGGTTGTAATGAGGTGATAGAAGGACATTGTCACGTAGACGTAAAGACAGTGGTAGAGTATAGGTGAGCGAGATAAGTGACTTGATTGATGGGTATGACTGGGATAGGTTTGTGAGATATTTATGTAATGAAGATGTATAGGTGGAGATGTAAATATTTTTTTTTTTTTTTA
>NZ_JAAGPB010000172.1:0-15916 GCF_017104585.1 Burkholderia sp. Ac-20392 | reverse complement strand
AGTCGAGCTTGCGCTTCACGCCGTCGCGCACGTAGACGTGGCAGGCGACGCCGTAGGTTTCGACATCGGCCTCGCCGCCGTCGAGCGTGACGAGCTGGTTGTGCACGTGATGCTGGGTCGCTTCGTAGCGCTCGATCACGCGCATGCCCGCGACGATCGCGTCGCGGTCGTCGAAGCGGAAGCCGGGGCCGGCCAGGGTGGCATCGGAGGTGAAGAGTGCGGTGAGGCGTGGCCAGTCGCGCCGGTCGACGGCTTGCGCGTAGCGGCACGCCAGTTCGTACAGCGCGTGGCGGGGATTGGAATCGGTCATGCGTGGGCTCCCGTGGAAGAACGGAACGCGTCGGCCGCGCGAGGCGGGCCGACGCGGCGGCATTGCGACGTCGACGCGCAGGTTCGCACCGGGCAGGCCGGGATTCATCATCCATACGGAGCAGGGCGAGGGTCGGGGAAAACACCGGGGCAGGCCGTCACGCGTTACGTGAAGGTGCATGGATGGTGCGGCGCAGCGACCGGTGCGCGACATGCGTCTGACGATTCGTGCGGCCGGCTGCGACTGGCGCACGACGTATCGCGTTTCATCCACGTGGGCGAAGCCGGAGCGCGCGATGTTGCGATGCGTCAGGTCGCGCATCGTCCGCTCAGCGTTTGCCCCTAGTCGAAACGGACGATGGCCGGCGGCCGGGCGCTGGCTACCGTGCAGTCATCCGGTGCCGCATGCGATGCACGCCGGACACGAACCGCACCAGCGGACAACCGGAGGGGACGACGATCATGAGACTGACGACTCGCAAGCTGTGCGTATTGGCGATAGGCACGTTCGCTGCCATGGCGATGGCGCGATACGGCGCCGATCAGGTCCCGTCGCCGCCGTATGCAGCCGGCATCCTGCAATGCCGCTCGGTCGACGCGAACGGCCTGCCGACCGGTTGCGTGCCGATCGATCCGTCGCACTTCGGTTTCGCCGCGATGCGCGGCATGTGACGCCGGCACGGCCGCGCGCCGCACAGCGCGGAAGCCGTGGCGGCGCGATGGCGTACGGATGCTTTCGCTACGCCCACGGTTGAATCGCCGCGCGGCGATCCCGCTTCACGCGGTTCGACTTCATCCGGACATGTGACGGTGGGCGTTCTGCACGCGCGCCGTTGTACGTCCGTCTCGGCAATGGGGCCCGCGGAGACATCCGCGTCAGGCCCTCGCCACCCCCACCGCTTTCCGCAGACTTCCCCAACGCTGACCCATTTCTCATGTCATCCGACTATTCCCTGACTCACCCCCTGAATGCCCGCGACGTGCATCGCTGGGATGCCGAACACGATGTCGTGATCGTCGGCTTCGGCGCGGCCGGCGCCTGCGCGGCGATCGAAGCCGCGAGCGCCGGCGCCGACACGCTGATCGTCGAGCGCGCGTCGAGCTACGGCGGCACGAGCGCGCTGTCGGGCGGCGAGATCTACCTCGGCGGCAGCGGCGGCACGCCCGCGCAGCGGCAGGCCGGCTTTACCGACGACACCGAGGATCTGTACCGCTACCTGATGCTGGCCGGCGGCCGCGACGCCGACGACGCGAAGGTGCGCCTCTACGCGAACGAAAGCCTGGCGCACCACGACTGGCTCGTCGCGCAGGGCCTCACGTACAAGAACACGTTCATCGCGGAGCGGATCGTCGAACCGGAAACCGACGATTGCCTGATCTGGTCGGGCAGCGAGGAAGCCTGGCCGTTCAGCGAGGCCGCGAAGCCGTGCCCGCGCGGGCACACGCCGCAATGGCCGGGCTGGGGCGGCGGGCAGATGCTGATGCGCGTGCTGGCCGAACGCGTGGCGGCGCTTGGCGTCGCGACACGCTACGACACGCGCGCGCTCGCATTGATCGTCGACGATGGCGGCGCGGTGCGCGGCGTCGTGCTGCGCGCCTATGGCGAAACGGCATTCGTGCGGGCGCGTCGTGCGGTGATCCTGTGCGCGGGCGGCTTCGCGATGAACCGCGACATGGTGCGCCGGCATGCGCCGCAGTTCCTGCGCTCGGACGAACCGATCGGCAGCCCCGGCGACGACGGCTCGGGCATCCTGCTCGGCCAGAGCGCGGGCGGCGCGGCGATCCACATGGATCAAGGCTTCGTCAGCCTGCCGTTCTACGCGCCCGAAGCGCTGATCAAGGGGATCTTCGTGAACGCGCGCGGCCAGCGCTTCATCAACGAGGATGGCTATCACGGCCGCACGGGTCATCACGCATTTCACCAGGCCGACGACCGGATCTACCTGCTCGTCGACCAGGCGACGTATCAGGAGCCGCCCGCGATCGCGCGGATCGGCATCGCGGCGGCCGGCGAAACGTGGGAGGAAGTCGAACGCGACCTGCAGATGCCGGCCGGCACGCTGACGGCGACCGTCGACGTCTACAACCGCCATGCGGCCGAAGGTGTCGATCCGCTGTTCCACAAGGCGAAGAAGTGGCTGCAGCCGCTGATCGAGCCGCCGTTCGTCGCGCTCGATTGCCGGATCGACTATGCGTTCTATCCGCACTTCACGCTCGGCGGGCTCGACACGCTGCCGACCGGGCAGGTGGTCGATGCATCACGCGCGCCGGTGCCGGGGCTCTATGCGGCGGGCCGTACGACCTGCGGGCTGCCGCGCTGGGGCGCCGGGTACAGCTCGGGGCTGTCGCTGGCCGACGCGACGTTCTTCGGCCGGCAGGCCGGGCGTCACGCCGCGCAAGTGGAGTGCGACGCAGTGCGCCGCGCCGCGTAGCGTTTTCAGGCCGGAAATGAACGACGCCCCGGGCAATCGCATTGCCCGGGGCGTCGTCGTTTCAGGCAGCCAGGCTGCCAATCAGTCAGGCCAGTCGGCGCCTAGCCGAGATCGAGCGCATTCGTCAGATCACCCGGCGGCGTCGCGCCGCGCGCGGCGAACGCCTTGTTGCGCGCGACCACGCCGTCGAGCGGTGCGAGCCCGTGCACGCGGCTGATGAAGCGCAGGATCGAGTTCGTGTCGTACAGCGTGTGATCGACGAAACCCTTCTTCGCGAACGGCGAGATCACGAGCGCCGGAATCCGCGAGCCCGGCCCCCAGCGATCGCCTTCCGGCGGCGCGACGTGATCCCACCAGCCGCCGTTCTCGTCATGCGTCATCACGATCACGGTGTTGTCCCATTGCGGCCCGCGCCGGATATGGTCGATCACGGTCGCGATGTGACGGTCGCCCGATTCGATGTCCGCGTAGCCGGCATGCATGTTCAGGTTGCCCTGCGGCTTGTAGAACGTGACGGCCGGCAGGCGGCCCGCGTCGATGTCGGCGATGAGGTGATTGGTCGACGGCTCGTCGCCGAGCCCGGCGTCGCGCAGATGCTTGCCGCGCGCGTCGGTACCCGGCGCGTAGTTCACGAAATAGTTGAACGGCTGGTGGTGGTACTGGAAATCGGGCACGTTGCCCGTGTCGCGATGCTCGAGCGCGTACTGCCACGCACCGCTGTACCACGCCCAGTCGACGTTCTTTTCCGACAGGCGATCGCCGATCGTCGCATAGCCCTGCGGCGGCATCACGCGATGGTCGGCCGGATCCGCATACGCGGCGTTGCCCGGATCGGGCGGCGGCACGTAGCTCGGCTGGTACGGCGGCGCCATCGTGTTCACGCCATAGCCGTCCGGCGTCAGCGGGCCGTCGGCCGCGAACTTCGGCGGGCCGTCGAGTGCTGACGCCGGAGAATGGTCGGCGAGCTTCAGGCGCGTACCGGTGGGATCGTCGCCTTCGACCTTCGACAGCAGTTTCGCCGCATGCGGATGCTTGTGCGCATCCGGATACAGCGGCGGCTGCGCGGAGATCAGGAACATGTGGTTCATCCACGAACCGCCGAAGGCCGCCATGAAGAAGTTGTCGCACAGCGTGTATTGCCGCGCGAGATTCCACAGCCGCAGCGTGTCGGCCGAATTGCGATAGTGGCCCATCACGAGGCCGCCCGAATCGGCCCACGCGGCGAACTGGTTGTTGCGGCCCGCCGCGATCTGCATCTGGTTCTGGTAGAAGCGGTGCCACAGGTCGCGCGTGATCACGCCGTTCGGCAGCGCCTTGCCCTGTGCGTCCGTAATCAGGAACGGCGCATTCGGCAGCTTGTCGATGTCGCGCTCGGCGATCGCGTAGCGCTTGCCGTCCACTTCCTGCGCCTGCGGCACGAGCCCGCCCCAGATCTTCGGCAAGACGGGCAGCGGCGTCTTGCCGTCGCGATCGAGCTGCTGCGCGTGTTCGGGCCGCACTTCGCTCAGCGGATGGCGCACGCCCGGGAAATCGCCGTACAGGTTCGCGAAGCTGCGGTTTTCCGCGTAGATCACGACGATGTGGCGCACGCGCTGGCGCAACGCTTCATCGATGCGCAGGTCGGCGGCGGAACGCGGCGCGCTGCCTGCCGTGGTTTCACAGCCGCTGAGCGCGACACCCGCACCGAGCGCGGCGAGGCCGCCGAGCACGCGGCGGCGGTCGGGATCGGCGGGAAGGTCGTCGGGGCGATCGGGGGTGTCGTTCACGTCGTGGGTTCCTCGAATGGGCGGGTGGACGGGGGCGTGATGCGCGGCGGCGTCGCACAGGCTGCCGCGTCGCGGGATGGAAAGCAACGGCCCGTGTTGCGTCCGGGCAGGTGCGATGCATCTGTCACAAAAATGTCACGAATGCGACTATAACGCGGCAACGGGGGCGGATGAAAGGTGTTTGTCGGACGATTCGAGTCGCGCCTCGGGCGATGCGCGACGCGCGCGCGCGAGCTAGACTGGATTCAGGGGCGGCGCGTCGCAGCGTGCCGCCCGGGCGAGGATCGCCCGACGGCGCCGGCCGACGGCGTCGTCGCGGTGCCATAGATGCGACGAACGAGGCGATGAAGCGAGGCGACGATGGCGCGCATGAAGGCCGCTTCCGCATGGCCGCCGATGGCGCGCGCCGGCTGCGCGCGTGCCCGCACACGTCCGCCGTGCCGCGCAACGCAAGCGTAGCGCGCACGTCCGGCCCGATGCCATGGACAGGAAATTCGACTACCCGGGATTGCTGATCGCGGCGGGCTTCTTCGTGCTGTTCGCCGCGCAGTTGCTGATGTTGCATCCGACGTCGGCGTCGATCGCGTACAGCGATTTCCACCGGCTCGTCGCCGCACGGCTCGTCGACGATCTCGAAGTCGGCCCCGTATCGATCTCGGGCACGCTGAAGATGCCACAGGCCGGCACGATGCTGCCGGCGTCCGAAGTGGCGGCCGTGCAGCAGGGCGGCGCGCCGTGGCGCTTCACGACCAACCGCGTGACCGACGAGCACCTGACCGACGCGCTGACCGCCGCCGGCATCCGCTATCACGGCGCGCCCGACACGAGCTGGATCGCATCGCTGGCATCGTGGCTGCTGCCGCTCGTGCTGTTCGTGTTCATCTGGAACATGATGCTGCGCAAGCGCGGCGGGCTGCAGGATTTCACCGGGATGGGCAAGAGCCGCGCGCGCGTGTACGTGCAGCAGGAAACCGGCATCACGTTCGACGATATCGCGGGCATCGACGAAGCGAAGGCCGAGCTGCAGCAGCTCGTCGCATTCCTGCGCAACCCCGACCGCTACCAGCGGCTCGGCGGCAAGATCCCGAAGGGTGTGCTGGTGGTCGGCGCGCCGGGCACCGGCAAGACGCTGCTTGCGCGCGCGGTGGCCGGCGAGGCGGCTGTGCCGTTCTTCTCGATCAGCGGCTCGGCGTTCGTCGAGATGTTCGTCGGTGTCGGTGCGGCGCGCGTGCGCGACCTGTTCGAGCAGGCGCAGCAGAAGGCGCCGTGCATCGTGTTCGTCGACGAGCTCGATGCGCTCGGCAAGGTGCGCGGCGTCGGCCCGATGTCGGGCAACGACGAACGCGAGCAGACGCTCAATCAGTTGCTCGTCGAGATGGACGGCTTCCAGGCCGGCTCCGGCGTGATCATCATGGCCGCGACGAACCGCCCGGAGATCCTCGATCCCGCGCTGCTGCGGCCGGGCCGCTTCGATCGCCACATCGCGATCGACCGCCCTGACGTGAATGGCCGCAGGCAGATCCTCGGCGTGCACGTGAAGCGCGTGAAGCTCGCGGCCGACGTCGATCTCGGCGAACTTGCGTCGCGCACGCCGGGCTTCGTCGGCGCGGATCTCGCGAACGTCGTCAACGAGGCGGCGCTGCATGCGGCCGAACTCGGCAAGCCGGCAATCGGCATGGCCGACTTCGACGAGGCGATCGACCGCGCGTTGACGGGCCTCGAGCGCAAGAGCCGCGTGATGAACGCACAGGAGAAACTGACCATCGCGTATCACGAGGCCGGACACGCGCTCGTCGCGGAAAGCCGCACGCATTGCGACCCGGTGAAGAAGGTGTCGATCATTCCGCGCGGCGTCGCGGCGCTCGGCTATACGCAGCAGGTGCCGACCGAGGATCGCTACGTGTTGCGCCGAAGCGAGCTGCTCGACCGAATCGATGCACTGCTCGGCGGCCGCGTGGCCGAAGAACTCGTGTTCGGCGACGTGTCGACGGGCGCGCAGAACGATCTCGAACGCGCGACCGCGATGGCGCGCCACATGGTCATGCAGTACGGGATGAGCGAGAAGATCGGGCTCGCGACGTTCGACGACGGCGATGCGCGCCAGGGCATGCCCGGCGCATGGCATGCGGGCGACGGACGCTGCAGCGAGCACACCGCGCGGATGATCGACGACGAGGTGCGCACGCTGCTGACCGACGCGCATGCACGAGTCGCGACGACACTCGGCGAACGCCGCGATGCGCTCGAACGCATCGCACGCCGACTGCTGCAATGCGAGGTGCTCGAACGTGACGCACTGCAGGCGCTGATCGACGGGCGCGACGAACCATCGTCGGCAACGACGGCGGCGCCGGACGACGAAGCCGGCGCACGCGGCGGCGCGGTCGAAACGGAGCAGGCGTCAGCAGTCGAGCGCGATTTCGTCGCGTACGGGCCGCCACGCGAACCCGAGCGCTGAAGATGCCGCGAACCTGCGAGCGGCGCGCGTCGAAGCGACTGCGTGCCGGCATTCCTTTCCCCGTTGATCTCCACGGAGTCGCCATGAGCGAGGCGCACGTATCGGTCGATGTCGCGCAGCAGGCGCGTTTCTGTTTCGAAGTGGTATTTGCCGGCACGACGCTGGCACCGGTGCTCACCGACGAACCGCCGCCGCTCGGCGACGGACGCGGGCCGAACCCGATCCGGTTGTTGGCCGCGGCCGTCGCGACCTGTCTCGCGGCGAGCCTGCTGTTCGCGCTGGAAAAGCAGCATGTCGATCCGCAGCCGATTGCCGCGCATATCGACGTCGACATGGTGCAGAACGAAGCAGGCAGGGTGCGGGTGGGCGCGATGTCGGTACGATTGTCGATCGGCAAGACGTGGGCCGATCTCGCGGCCGCGACGCGCGTGCTCGATCAGTTCGATGCGTATTGCGTACTGACGGAGAGCCTGCGCGAAGGCATTCCGGTTTCGGTCGATCTGTGCGACGTGAACGGCGCGGCGCTCGAATACGCGGCGACGGACGCGTGAGCGCGCGTCAGGATTCGGTCGCGGCCGCGACTTCGGCTGCTTCGGCGAGCGCGTCGAGAAAACGCGTGCGCCACCAGTGCACGTCGGTCTTGCGCACGATCGCCATCAACGCCGCGTGACGCTGGCGGCGTTCTTCGAGCGGCATCGCGAGCGCGCGCTGGATCGCCTGCGCGGTGCCTTGCGTGTCGTACGGATTGACGAGCAGCGCCGACTTCAACTGCTCGGCCGCACCGGCGAAACGCGACAGCACGAGCACGCCCGGATCGGCCGCGTCCTGCGCGGCGAGGAATTCCTTCGCGACGAGGTTCATTCCGTCGCGCAGCGGCGTGACGAGTGCGACGCGGCTCGCGCGATAGAGGCCCGGCAGGCGCTTGCGCGCAACGGTGCGGTGAATGTAGCGCATCGGCATCCACTCGAGCTCGCCGTAGTCGCCGTTGATCGCGCCGCACAGGCTGTCCATCTCGCGCCGCAGGTCGTCGTACGCGCCGAGATCCTCGCGGCTCGGCGCGGCGATCTGGATCAGCGTCGCGCGGTTGCGGTTCTCCGGATACTGCTCGAGCAACTGGCGGAACGCATGCACGCGCTGCGGCAGCCCCTTCGTGTAGTCGAGCCGGTCGACGCCGACCAGCAGCTGGCGGCGCGAATACTCGTCGCGCATCCGCTCGAACATGTCGATGCCGTCGCGATCGCGTGCGAGCGATTCGAACTCGTCGACGTTGATGCCGATCGGGAACGCGCCGGCCGACAGCGTGCGGCCGAACGCGCGCAGGCGGCCGTCGGGCAGCCGCGCGGCGCCGGCTTCCGCTTCGACGTAGTGCTCGAAGTGGAGCAGATCCGACTCGGTCTGGAAGCCGACGAGATCGTAGGCGAACAGCGAGCGCATCAGCCATTCGTGTTCCGGGATCGCGGCCATGATCGGCGGCGGCGGCATCGGGATGTGCAGGAAGAAGCCGATCGGATTCGTGCAGCCCATCGCGCGCAACTCGGCGGCGAGTGGAATCAGCTGGTAGTCGTGGACCCAGATGGTGTCGTCGGGCCGCAGCAGCGTGCGCAGCTTGCGCGCGAACAACTGGTTGACGCGCCGGTAGCCGTCGGCGAAGCGGCGGTCGAACTGCGCGAGATCGAGCCGGTAGTGAAACACCGGCCACAGCACGTTGTTCGAATAACCGAGGTAGTACGCGTCGTAATCCTGCGGGTCGAGATCGATCGTCGCGAGCTGGATGCCGCCGACGTTCTGGATCTGCACCTCGTCGCCATGCGTAGGCTGATCGTCGCCGCCGCGCAGCCTCCCGCTCCAGCCGAACCAGACGCCGCCGGATTCCTGCAGGCTGTCTTTCACGGCGACGGCGAGCCCGCCGGCCGCGGCTTTACGGGGATCTGCAATGCGATTGGATACGACGACGAGTCGGCTCACCAGCTCTCCTGACGATTGTTGGGGGAATGGTTCGTGCGGCCGTGGCGCGAGAAGCAGACGCCGCCATCGACGCGCGGTGCGCGCAACGATGGGGCCGCAATGCGATCGGACGGGAGTCAGGGCACGCGATTCGCCGTCCGAACGGGGAGTGCTTTTTTAAGCATACTCGTCATTCGTTCGTTTTAAAAGTCTGCATCGGCGAGCGACGCGCGTGCGAATGCAGCGCGATCTCCATGTCGCCGGTGTGGCAACGCGCGATACACGGGCGGGATCGAAACTTGCGCAGAGTTGCAAACGCAGCGTGCGTCATGCGATGCGGAAGCGGGCGCATCGCGTGCGATCGTGCGTGACGATGTGCAGGTCAGAACGCGCGCACGAGGCCGCGCCGGTCGGTAGAAACGACCGTCGATGCGGCGGCTGCGCCGACGCGCGACCTACACCGAGCTACACGTAGGCGTGCCGCGAGCGCGCGACGCGAATCGGCGACGCGCGACGTCGTGGATGCGAACCGGCCGCGCCGGACGGTGACGATGCGCAGCAGCACCGCATGCCGCGTTCGGCCGCGCGTCGCGCGGTGCGCGCAAGCGTGACGCAGGCAGTGCGGTGGAACAGCGTGCGCATCGTCGCCTCCTTGCGGGATCGGTTACGCGGTGGCCGGTTGCCAGTGAGGCGCGACGGGCTCTTGCGCGTATGCGCCCGGCGACGTCACGTGCGTGCCGGACGGCATCCGGAACGCGGCAACCGTTTCGGACAGCTCGCGGCCCTGCGCCTCGAGCGACTTCGATGCGGCCGCGGCCTGCTCGACGAGCGCCGCGTTCTGCTGCGTCGTCTCGTCCATCTGCGTGATCGTCAGGTTCACCTGGTCGATGCCGCGGCTCTGCTCGGCCGACGCGGCCGCGATCTCGCCCATGATGTCCGTCACGCGCGCAACGGCCTGCGTGACGTCCGACATCGTCTTGCCGGCTTCGCCCGCGAGTTCGGAACCGTCGCGGATCGTCTGTACCGACGCGGAGATCAGTTCCTTGATCTCCTTCGCCGCCGTCGACGAGCGCTGCGCGAGACTGCGCACCTCGCTCGCGACCACCGCGAAGCCGCGACCCTGTTCGCCGGCACGTGCCGCTTCGACGGCCGCGTTCAGCGCAAGGATGTTGGTCTGGAATGCGATGCCTTCGATGATGCCGGTGATGTCGGCGATCTTCGACGAGCTGTGGCCGATCTCCGTCATCGTGTCGACCACGCGGCCGACCACCGAGCTGCCGCGCTGCGCGACGTCCGATGCGTTCGCGGCGAGCGAGCTGGCCTGTTGCGCGTTCTCCGCGTTCAATCGCACCGTCGACGTAAATTCCTCCATCGTCGCGGCGGTTTCCTGCAGCGACGCGGCCTGTTCCTCGGTGCGCTGGCTCAGGTCGAGGTTGCCCGACGCGATCTCGCTGACCGCATGCGCGATGCTGTTCGACGAATCGCGCACGCGACCGACGATGCCGATCAATCGCTCGTTCATCGTTCGCAATGCTTCGAGCAGATCGCGCGTCTCGTCGTTGCCGCTCACGTTGATGCGGCTGCCGAGATCGCCGTTCGCGACCGTGCGCGCGACGTCGACGGCCGAGCCGATCGGCACCGTGATCTTGCGCGTCAGCCACAGGCCGCCGCATGCCGCGACCATCACCGCGATCAGGCAGATGCCGGCCAGCAGGTTGCGCTCCATCACATAGCGATCCGCGAATTGCTGCGCGATCGCGAGTTCGCGTTCATGCGTATAGGTCGCGTATGCGTCGGTGGCGCGCACCAGTTGCGCGAGCAGCGGCCGGCAGTTGTCGTCGATGTCGGCGGTCGCCTCGTCCTTCTTGCCGGCCTGCGCGAGCCCGACGATGCGCAGTGCAACGGGCCCGTAGCTGCCTTCGATGCGCACGATGTCGCCCACCAGTTCGCGCGCGCGATCGGAGGTGTCGGTCGCGTTCGCCATCATGTCCTTGAGCTTTGCGAGATGGTCCTGCACGTCCTTGTGCGCCTGGTTCACCTCGGCCAGTTCGAGCGCGAGATCGGACGGTTTGGTCACGAGTACGAGGTTGCGCGCGGCGATCGCGCGCCGGTCGACCGCGGTGCGGATTTGCGCGGAAAGGGTCGCCCGCGCGTTGATGCCGTTCATGTAGCGGGAAAACTCGGCGTTCGTATCGGATAGCGCCTTGAGTGCCATGCCCGACACGATCACGACGACCGCGGCGAGCAGGCCGAAGCCGCCAAGGAGTTTTGTTTTGATGCTCATTCTGGCGATTTTCACAGTGTGCCTCTGTGCGTGTGGTTGACGAATTGAAATTATTGTTCGACCAGATACGGGCTCGTGCCGGCATTAACGGGTATACCGGATGATTCTTTACCCGTTGAAAACCCTGATATTAGTTTTTTTAGCACTGGAAACCTTACCAGGCGGGCGTTCTTGATTTCGATCAAAACCCGCCAGCGCGCCCGTGATTCAAAGGTTTATACGTGGAATTTGAAACCGGTTTTCTTGGGTGAAACAAAAAAAGTCTTTTTGCTAATAATCGTCTGATGAATTTGTTTCGATTTATGGGTGAATAAAAGGATTTCTGTTGGAAACTAATTGGGGATGGAACCGATAGGCGCCATCGGTGTGTGCCGCGCGATTGGCGGTAATGGCCGGCAAGCGGAAATTCGCGGCGCAGTGGGGGCGCCGGAAAAGAGGCCCGCGGCGGGCGCCGCGGGCCATGAGAGGGTCAGAACGTGGTGCGCAACCCGGCCATCACGCTGCGGCCGCCTTCCGGTGCGAAGCCGCGCACGACCGAAGTCGAATAACGGATCTCCTGGTTCGTCAGGTTGTCGCCGCGCAGGTACGCGAGCCAGTGCGTCGGGCCGACGCGGAACTTGTAGGTGAGCATCACGCCGAGCGACGTGTAGCCATCCGTCGAGAAGTCGTTGTCGGGCACGCGGTTCTGCGACCACGCATGCGTGACCTGCGCGCGTGCGCCGAACGGGCCGTAGCCGTAGTCGGCCGCGAGCGTCGCGCGCAGCGGCGCGATACGCGGCAGCGGCTGGCCCGTGTCGACGTTGCGTGCGTGCGTGTAGTCGGCCGTCAGCTCCAGGTCGACCGTATGGCCGCGCCGCGCGAAGGCGCGCCACTTGCCGTCCAGCTCGATGCCGTAGAACTCGGCGCGCACGCCACGGTAGATCGCCTCGTTGAGCGAGCCATCGGTACCGGGTGCGACCGGTTCGCCGTCGTCGTTCACCACGCGGCCCGTGTTGTACTCGGTCAGGTAGTTCGAGAAGCGGTTGTAGAACACGCCGACGCTGCCGCGATTCGGGCCGCTCGCGTAGCGCAGCGACAGGTCGGTCGACACGGCCTTTTCCTTCGACGCATTCGGGTTGCCGATCAGGAACTGGCCGGTCGCATCGTGCGGGCCGTTCGAATACAGCTCGTAGAAGGTTGGCGCGCGTTCAGTGTAAGCGACGTTGGCCGCGACCGACCACACGGGCGTCAGCGAGAACAGTGCGCCTGCCGACAGGCTGCCCGCGTTGAATTCGCGCGGCTGCGCCCCCGCGAATTTCTCGACGCCGGCCGGATCGGGATCGACCTTCACGTGCTCGAAGCGGCCGCCGAGGCTCAGCTTGAGCGCGGGGACGACCTGCCATTCCTCGAGGCCGAACAGCGCGACGCTGTTCGTGCGCGTGGACGGCACGAGCATCTCGTCGCCCAGCGCGGAGAACGTGTTCTGGCCGAACTGCACGCCGATCGCGCCTTCGAACGGGCCGATCTTGCGATGCGTTGCCTCGATGCGCGCCTCGTAGCCGCGATTGCGGAAGGTGGTCGCGGTCTCGCCGTTGTCGACTTCCTTGTGGCGGTAGTCGGTGTACGCGAAGTCGAATTTCAGCTTCGTGAACGGCCCGCTCAGGTTGCGCACCTCGGACGCGAGCGCGAGGCGTTCCTGGCGCATCCGCAGCCGCACGTCGCTTTCCGCGACGGAGCCGTAGTTCGATTCGTAGCCGCTGTAGGACAGGCCCGCGAAGCCGTCCGCCCACGTGTACGACGCGCCGACCGCGCCGCCGTGCACGCGGCCGTCGCTGTTCGGCACGTTGCCGTACGGCTGCGGCGTGTCGGGGCCGTCGATCGCGCGTTGCGCGCTGCTGCGTGCGTAGCCGGGAATCCGCAGCTTGCTCGTTTCGCGGTCGAACGCATCGATGTGGAACGCGAAGCGGCCGTTGCCGCCTTCGACCTGCGCGGCGCCCGCGCGCACCGAGTTCGCGCCGCCGTAGCGCGCGTCGAGCGCGCCCGTCACGCCCTGGATCGCTTCGCGCGGAATCCGGTTGTCGATCGTGTTGACGACGCCGCCCACCGCATTGCCGCCATACAGCAGTGCAGCCGGGCCGCGCACGATCTCGACGCGTTCGATCGACAGCGGGTCCTGCGGCACCGCATGGTCGTACGACAGCGACGACGCGTCGTAGGCCGCGACGCCGTTCTGCAGCAGCCGGATCCGGTCGCCGTCCATCCCGCGAATGATCGGGCGGCCGACCATCGGCCCGTAGGTGGTGGTCGACACGCCCGGCAGCCCGTTCAGCGTTTCGCCGAGCGAATCGGCCTGGCGGCGTGTCAGCGCATCGCCGGAAAGCTGGACGGTCGGCGCGATCAGCTCGTTGTCGCCGAGCGGGTTCGCGGTCACGAAGATCGGGGCGAGCGGGGTGGTCGGTGGCGTGCCGGACGCGGCGGGTGGTTCGGTCTGTGCGTGCGCGACAGCGGCGAACAGGATCAGCGATAGAGACGAGAGCGGGCGAAGCGGTAGACGAGGGAGGTCGCGCATGGTCGGTGAATCGGTTGGAATCGGATCGGATAACGAGCGATGCGGGTCACGGCTGGATACGATATATTGTTGCGTCTGCGGCGCGCAGTAACCCGTTGGAACATGGCTCGGCGGGGCTCGGCCACCCACAGTGAAACGGCGTCAGGCGGACGAGCACGCGAAATGATATGTTATATCATTTCAAATTCCAAGCCGGATGGCAGGTCGTCGCAAGGTTTCCGTCGGATCGGCGAAAAGGCGGCTGGAGCGGCGGGCCGATCACGGGAAAGGCGGGCCGTGGGTTCGTCCAGTGCACGGAACGCGCGGTGACGTCGACGCACCAGTCCGAAGGGAGTGTGATAGATTTCCGGCGCGGCCAATGTGCCGCGAACGTTCTCAGGGCGGGGTGAAATTCCCCACCGGCGGTAATCGCGCGATTGCGCGTAGCCCGCGAGCGCTTGCCGGCACGCATGTGCGCGGCAAGGTCAGCAGACCCGGTTGGATTCCGGGGCCGACGGTTAAAGTCCGGATGAGAGAGAGCGGGGTTCGTTGCGTACGCAAGGTACGCCGCTTGTCCCTGTGCGCCCATTCAACTCACACAGGACCTATCGATGACCCAACTTGCTTCCCCCTCCCACACTGCCGCTCCGCGTATCGCCTTCGTCCAGTCGTGCTGGCACAAGGAGATCGTCGACCAGTGCCGCAACGCGTTCGTCGACGGACTCGTCAACGCGAACCTGCGCCAGGCGGATTGCGATTTCTTCGAAGTGGCAGGCGCTTTCGAAATTCCGCTGCATGCCAAACTGCTCGCGAACACCGGCAAATACGCGGCCATCGCGTGCGCCGGCCTGGTCGTCGATGGCGGCATCTATCGCCACGACTTCGTCGCGCAAGCAGTGATTTCCGGTCTCATGCAGGTGCAACTCGAAACCGGCGTGGTGGTGCTGTCGGCGGTGCTGACGCCGCATCATTTCCACGGGGCCGAACATGTCGCCTACTTCCACGAGCACTTCCTCGTGAAGGGCGCGGAACTCGCGCACGCGTGCGTCGATACGATCGGCAAGGTCGCGGCGCTGAAGGCGGGGTCCGTGGCCGCTGCGCTGCCGCAGGCTGCCTGACGCCTGGCCGGGCACGTGCCGCTGCGGCGTTTGCGCTGCGGCACGTGAGATCGCGCGTACGGCGTGACCAAGAAGGCGGTGACGACACGGCGTCTTCGCCGCCGCTCAGCGTTCCACCGGAAACCGCTCCTGCAGCACATGCAGCCAGCGCGCGACGACATCGAGTTCGTCGTCGGAAAACCCGTCGCACAGCTTGCCGTTGAGTTCGCGCAACAGCACGCGCGCACGCTTGAGCGCCGCATGGCCTTCGTCGGTCAGGTACAGGCGTGTCGCGCGGCCGTCGTCCGAATCGGCATGACGCGTGATCAGGCCGGCTTTCGCCATCCGGTCGGCGAGCCCCGTCATCGCGGACGGCGCAAGCTGCAGCGCGGCGCCGACTTCGCCGATCAGCGCACCATCCTGTTTCGCAAGGCAAAACAGCGCGCCGGCCTGCGCGGCGCTCGCGCGCGTCTCGGTCTCCGCCTTGCGGTCGATCCAGCGCTGCACGCGCCGCTGGCCGATGTTCAACATGAAAAACAGTCGTCGGTCTTCGCTCAAGCTGGGTTCCCGGCTGCAATGGAAAGGGAGGGACGGCCCGCGGTTCGCGGCGTGTCGAGGGCCTGCGCGAGCCAGTCGGCTACGTCGGGCCACAACACGGTGCCGGGGCGGCTGCGGAAGAAGCCCATGTGCCCGACCGGGCCGCTGCCCGCCGTGTGCGGATCGATCTGGCGGCGTTCGACCGCCGCGCGGGTCAGATAGCTTACCAGCAGCCCGATCGCAGTCGGGTTGGCCCACGGGTCGTCGTCGAAGCCGAGCGCGAGGATCGGCAACTGCTGTTTCGCGTAACGCTCGGCCGCGCCGAGTGTCGGATCGTCGAAGAAATAGTGCGGCAGCGTCGTCCAGCGGCTCCATTCGCGGAACACGCCGGCCGGCATGTCCTCGCCGAGCCCGAGCCGCTTGCCGGGCACGTAGCCGAGCAGCGCCGCCATCAGCGGGCCGAGCACGCGCAGGATCAGCCGCACCTTCAGGCGCTCGGCCGCCTGCGTGATCAGCCGCGTGCTGCCCGCATGCGCGGCGACCAGCACGGCCGCGCGCAGGA
>NZ_JAAGPB010000171.1:0-16419 GCF_017104585.1 Burkholderia sp. Ac-20392 | reverse complement strand
AAGCCGCGCAGCAGAAGGCCGCCGCGGTCGCGCAGGCCGAGCCGAAGCCCGCGCCGCGTCCGGCCGCACCGCATCGCCGTCACACCACAGCACCGCAGCAGCCGCAATATGCCCAGCAACCGTCCGCACCCGCGCAGACCTACTGCCAGAGTTGCGGTACGGTCGTCGCGGTCACGCCGATCCGTACGCCTGGCCAAAGCTCGGGCATCGGTGCGGTCGGAGGCGCCGCGGCAGGCGGCCTGCTGGGCAACCAGTTCGGCCACGGCAACGGCCGCACCGCGATGACGATCATCGGCGCACTGGGTGGCGGCCTGGCCGGCAACCAGGTCGAAAAGCAGGTGCGCGCGGAAACCGACTACCAGGTGCAAGTCCAGATGGAGAGCGGCGCGACGCGCACGTTCACGTACCACAACCAGCAGCCGCCGTTCGGCCAGGGCCAGCGCGTGCGGATCGAGAACGGGTCGCTGGTCGGCGCGTGATCGCGTGACCTCCTGCCCGCGTAACGTACGCGGGCAACCGGCCTGAAAATGAAAACGGCTCGTGAGCGCTTGCTCACGAGCCGTTTTTTCATTACCGGCCGGCTGCGCCGTTGCGGCGCACGCGGTATTCAGTCGTCGTCGTCGAAGTCCGATTCGTCGATCCAGTGGGCCTGGATCGCTTCGAGGATCTTCTCGCCGGAGTGCTTCGGATCGTCGTTGAAGCCATCGAGCTCGAGCACCCATTGGCGCAAGTCGACGAAGTTGATCCGCTGCGGGTCGATGTCCGGGTGCTTGTCCGCCAGCGCAATGGCTATTTCACGCGAATCGGTCCATTTCATCGCCTGCCTCCGGTTCCTGTCAGTGGTTTTCCTTCGCGTGGTTGATCGAGTACTTCGGAATCTCGACCACCAGGTCCGAATCTTCCTTCACGATTGCCTGGCACGACAGGCGTGACGTCGGCTCGAGGCCCCACGCCTTGTCCAGCAGATCGTCCTCGTCCTCCTCGGACGGCGTCAGATCGTTGAAGCCTTCGCGGATCACCACGTGGCACGTCGTGCACGCGCACGACTTCTCGCATGCATGCTCGATCTCGATCCCGTGTTCGAGCAGGTTGTCGCAGATACTCTTGCCGGGCGTCGCGTCGATCACTGCGCCATCCGGGCACAGTTCGACGTGAGGCAGCACCACCAGTTGAGGCATGTCCGTTCCGTCAGTCAAGGTGCGGCGCCAGGCGCCGCACGGTTCATTATCGCGCGGGCCGTCGCCGGCCAATGCGCAGTTCGTGTATTCAGATTTCGTCGAGCCGGCGGCCCGACAGCGCGCGCTTGATGCTCTTGTCCATCCGGCGCGCCGCGAATTCGTCGGTGCCGTCGGCCAGCGCCTTGGTCGCCGCTTCGATTGCGTTCGTATCGTCGCCTTGCGCGACCGCGCGCAGCGCCGCGGCCAACGCATCGACTTGCGTGCGCTCGTCCGCGTCGAGCAGTTCGCTGTCGGCCGCCAACGCGGCCTGTGTCGCCTCGAGCATCCGCTCGGCCTCGACCTGCGCTTCGCGCAGCGCGCGGGCGCGCATGTCGATTTCGGCGGTCTTGAAGCTTTCCTCGAGCATCTTCGCGATGTCGTCGTCGGCAAGACCGTACGACGGCTTCACGACGACCGAAGCCTCGACGCCCGACAACTGCTCGCGGGCAAACACCGACAGCAGGCCATCCGCGTCGACCTGGTAGGTCACGCGAATGCGTGCGGCGCCTGCCGTCATCGGCGGGATGCCGCGCAGCTCGAAGCGCGCAAGCGACCGGCAGTCGGCGACGAGCTCGCGCTCGCCTTGCACGACGTGGATCGCCATCGCGGTCTGGCCGTCCTTGAAGGTCGTGAATTCCTGCGCGCGTGCGATCGGAATCGTCGAGTTGCGCGGAATGATCTTCTCGACGAGGCCGCCCATCGTCTCGACACCGAGCGACAGCGGAATCACGTCGAGCAGGAGCCAGTCGTCGCCGGTGCCGCGATTGCCTGCGAGCAGGTCGGCCTGGATCGCCGCGCCGAGCGCGACGACCTGGTCCGGATCGAGGTTCACGAGCGGCGGCTGGCCGAAATATTTCGCGACTGCGTCGCGGATCACCGGCATGCGCGTCGCGCCGCCGACGAGCACGACGCCCTTGATGTCGGCCGACGTCACCTGCGCGTCGCGCAGCGCCTTTCGGGTCGGCGTAAGGGTGCGCTGCACGAGCGGCTCGACGAGCGACGCGAACGTATCGTGAGAGATGGTCTGCACGAGGTGTGCGCCACCGGACAGCGTGACGTCGAGCGACGCCTGCGGCGCGGACGACAGCGCTTCCTTCAGCACGCGCACGCGATCGAGCAGCAGGCGCACGTCCTCGGGCGCAAGCGTCTTCGCATCGATGCCGGCCTGCGCGAGCACGTGATCGAACAGCGCATGGTCGAAATCGTCGCCGCCGAGCGCGGAATCGCCGCCCGCGGCCAGCACTTCGAACACGCCCTTGGTCAGCTTCAGGATCGACAGGTCGAACGTGCCGCCGCCGAGGTCGTACACCGCGTAGAGGCCTTCGGCCCCGTTGTCGAGACCGTAGGCAATCGCCGCGGCGGTCGGTTCGTTCAGCAGGCGCAGCACATTGAGGCCCGCGAGACGCGCGGCATCCTTGGTCGCCTGGCGTTGCGCCTCATCGAAATACGCGGGCACCGTGATCACCGCGCCGACCAGGTCGTCGCCCAGCGAATCTTCCGCACGATAGCGCAGCGTCGCGAGAATCTCGGCCGACACTTCGACCGGGCTCTTCACGCCGTCGATGGTACGGATCTGCACCATGCCCGGCGCATCGACGAATTCGTACGGCGCGTTCGCCACGCCTTCGACCTCGGCCTTGCCGCGGCCCATGAGGCGCTTGACCGACACGATCGTGTTGCGCGGATCGGTCGCGGCCTGCTCTTTCGCCTCGTGGCCGATGCGTCGGCCGCCCTTCTCGAGATAGCGGACCACCGACGGCAGCAGCACGCGGCCTGCTTCGTCCGGCAGGACTTCGGGCACGCTGTTGCGCACAGCCGCGACGAGCGAGTTCGTCGTGCCGAGATCGATCCCGACGGCGAGTCGCCGCTGATGCGGCGCCGGCGCCATGCCCGGTTCGGAAATTTGCAGTAAAGCCATCTTGGTTCGTTCGGGCGCTCGGCCCGTTTGCTGCGCGTGCCGCAAGGCACGCGGTTAAGTTTCGAGGCGCTCGATCTGCGCGCCCACTTCCGACGCGACCCGTTCGATGAACATCAGCTGGCGCACGGCCTCGGCGGCCGCCTGATCGGCGCCGCTGTCGAGCAGCGTGCCGAGGCGCTCCACACGCACGCGCCGCTCTTCGCGCAACTCGGAGAGCAGCGCGTCGAGCGCGTCGACGTTGCGGGCGGCCGCGGCATCCTCGATGCCCTCGCGCCACTCCATCTGCTGCATCAGGAACGCAGGCTCCATCGCGGTGTTGTTTTCCGCGCCGATGTCGACGCCGCGCAGCGACAGCAGATAGGACGCGCGCTTCAGCGGATCGCGCAGCGTGCGATACGCCTCGTTCGCGCGGGTGGCCCATTGCATCGCGATGCGCTTCTGCGCGTCGCCGGCCGCCGCGAAGCGGTCCGGATGCACCTGCGTCTGCACCGTTCGATAGGCGGCGTCGAGCACCGTTTCGTCGAGCGCGAATTGCGCCGGCAGGTGAAACAGGTCGAAGTGGCTGTCTTTCAGCGAGACCATCGTCGCGTTCAATTCCGGTTCGTCGCGCGGCAAACGCCGCACATTAAAAAGGCGGCCCGTGCCGCCTCTTGCCCGCATCGTGCGGAGATCCGCGTGGTCACACGCGGAACGATTCGCCGCAGCCGCACTCGTCCTTCACGTTCGGGTTGTTGAACTTGAACCCTTCGTTCAGGCCTTCGCGTGCGAAGTCGAGTTCGGTGCCGTCGATGTAGGCCAGGCTCTTCGGATCGACGATGACCTTCACGCCATGGCTCTCGAACACCTGATCCTCGGGAGCCAGCTCGTCGACATACTCGAGCTTGTACGCGAGCCCCGAGCACCCGGTCGTGCGAACGCCAAGCCGCAGGCCCACACCCTTGCCGCGACGGACGAGGTATTTCTGGACGTGCTGTGCTGCTTTTTCGGTCAGTGAAATTGCCATGATGTCCTTGCCGCGGCGCGCCACCGGGGCCCGCCGCGTTCCTTCTGAAAGCCGCTCGATGCCGCTCAGGCTGCTGCCTGATCGCCTTCCGTGGTGTCGTGACGCTTCTTGTAGTCGGCCACGGCTGCCTTGATCGCGTCTTCCGCGAGGATCGAGCAGTGAATCTTCACCGGCGGCAGCGCGAGTTCTTCCGCGATCTGCGTGTTCTTGATCGACAGTGCTTCGTCGAGCGTCTTGCCCTTCACCCATTCGGTGACGAGCGAGCTCGACGCGATCGCCGAACCGCAGCCGTAGGTCTTGAACTTCGCGTCTTCGATCACGCCGTCCGCGCCGACGCGGATCTGCAGCTTCATCACGTCGCCGCAGGCCGGCGCGCCGACCATGCCCGTGCCGACCGTGTCGTCGTCCTTCGCGAACGAACCGACGTTGCGCGGGTTTTCGTAGTGATCCAGAACCTTGTTGCTGTAAGACATGACTCAGACTCCTTGACTCGTTACGTCTGCGTGCGCGAATCCGCCCGCGGGTATGTTCTTCAATCCGGCGCTCAGTGTGCGGCCCATTCGATCGTCGACAGATCGATGCCTTCCTGGTGCATTTCCCAGAGCGGCGAGAGTTCGCGCAGCTTCGCGATCTTGCTGTTCAGCAGGTTGATCACGAAGTCGACTTCCTGCTCCGTCGTGAAGCGGCCGACCGTGAAGCGGATCGAGCTGTGTGCCAGTTCGTCGTTGCGGCCGAGCGCACGCAGCACGTACGACGGCTCCAGCGACGCCGACGTGCATGCGGAGCCCGACGACACCGCGACGTCCTTGATCGCCATGATCAGCGACTCGCCTTCGACGAAGTTGAAACTGATGTTGAGGTTGTGCGGGACACGACGTTCCATGTCACCGTTCACGTACGTTTCCTCGATTTGCGACAGGCCGCGCAGCAGCTTGTCGCGCAGCATGCGGACGCGCTCGTTTTCCGTCGCCATTTCTTCGCGTGCGATGCGGAACGCTTCGCCCATGCCGACGATCTGGTGCGTCGCCAGCGTGCCCGAACGCATGCCGCGCTCGTGGCCGCCGCCGTGCATCTGCGCTTCGATGCGCACACGCGGCTTGCGACGCACGTACAGCGCGCCGATGCCTTTCGGGCCGTAGGTCTTGTGCGCCGAGAACGACATCAGGTCGACCTTCAGCTTCGCGAGGTCGATCTCGACCTTGCCGGTCGATTGCGCGGCGTCGACGTGGAACACGATGCCCTTCTCGCGGCAGATCTCACCGATCGTCTCGATGTCCTGGATCACGCCGATCTCGTTGTTCACGTGCATCACCGACACGAGGATCGTGTCCGGGCGCAGCGCGGCCTTGAACACGTCGAGGTCGATCAGGCCGTCATCCTTCACGTCGAGGTAGGTGACTTCGAAACCGTCACGCTCGAGCTCGCGGCAGGTATCGAGCACGGCCTTGTGCTCGGTCTTCACCGTGATGATGTGCTTGCCCTTGCCCTTGTAGAAGTTCGCGGCACCCTTGATTGCGAGGTTGTCCGATTCCGTTGCGCCGGACGTCCAGATGATCTCGCGCGGATCCGCGTTCACGAGCGCGGCCACGTTCTCGCGCGCTTCCTCGACCGCACGCTCCGCGTCCCAGCCATACGCGTGGCTGCGCGACGCCGGGTTGCCGAACTGCTCGCGCAGGTACGGCACCATCTTGTCGACCACGCGCGGGTCGACCGGCGTCGTCGCGCTGTAATCCATATAGATGGGCAGGTGGAGAGTGTCTTGGGTCATCTGTCGCTCCGGGAATTCTGTGCAGGGACTATGTGCGTTATGGGGTATGGTGGCGCCTTCGCGCTCACGAACTCGCGATGTTGAACACCGAATTGGGGCCGAGCGGCATCGTGCGAACCGGCTCGGCCGGCGCCGCAACGGGCTCCGGCGTGCGCCGGTCGCGCAGCACCGCAGGTGCGCCCTCGCGAGCGCGCTGCTGATCGACGAGATCCTGCAGCGACACCGAATCGAGGTATTCGACCATCTTCTGGTTCAGCGTCGACCACAGCTCGTGCGTCATGCAATGGCCGTCGGGCTGCTTCGAGCCGTCGCACGTGCCTTTGCCGCCGCACTGCGTGGCGTCGAGCGGTTCATCGACCGCGATGATGATGTCGGCGACGGTGACATCCTGCGCGCGACGCGCGAGGTTGTAGCCGCCGCCCGGGCCGCGCACGGATTCGACAATTTCATGCCTGCGCAGCTTGCCGAACAGCTGTTCGAGATACGAGAGCGAAATCCGCTGGCGCTGGCTGATGCCTGCAAGCGTCACCGGGCCCTGCTCCTGGCGCAGTGCCAAGTCAATCATCGCCGTGACGGCGAAACGGCCTTTGGTGGTGAGTCTCATGGTGTCTAGGGGACTGCAATCTTGACGATTTTGGTCAAGTATAAATATTTGACGTTTTTAGTCAAGTATCCATGTCTTTGAAAGGGTATTCGCAGATCGCTGAATACCGCGCGATCAGCGCTCCGTGCGGGCCCGGAGCGTCTCCAGCAGGCCCGCGCACGCGCGCTCGACCTGATCGAGCACCTGCTCGAAGCCCTGCGCACCGCCGAAATAGGGATCGGCCACTTCGGTTTCGGTCGAATCCGGCGCGAATTCCATCAGCAGGCGCACCTTGTCGTGATGCTGCGGCGGACAGCGGCGGCGCAACTCCGCAAGATTCGCCTCGTCCATCGCGAGCAGCAGGTCGAAGCGCTCGAAATCCGCCGCGCTCACCTGCCGTGCGCGCAGCGCCGACAGGTCGTAGCCGCGGCCACGCGCGGCAGCCTGCGCACGCGTATCGGGCGGCTCGCCGACATGCCAGTCGCCGGTACCGGCCGAATCGATCGCGATCCGATCCGCCAGCGCGGCCGCGTCGACCTGGTGACGCATCACGCCTTCCGCGGTGGGCGAACGGCAGATGTTGCCGAGACAGACGAAACAGATCGAAACGCGGGTCATCGCACTATCGGAAAGCCGCGGCGGACCGCGTGGGAGAAGAACACGCCATTATACAAAGGCGACCGAAATCGCGCCGCCGCGCAAAGCGACGGCGCCATGCCTTACAGCGCCTTCGGCGCAGCGAGCACGACGTCGCCGGATGCCGCCGGCAGCGGCTTCGCCGAATCGCCGACCAGCCCGAACGACACCGCACGCGCCAGCTCGGCGGAAGCCTGGTGAACCGCGAGCGGACCACGCGACGGCGCCTCGGCCATCGCATGCAGATAGGCAGCCGCGGCCAGCGGAACGACGATTGCCAGCGGCCAGTACATCGATATTGTCTTTTTCATGATGCGGACCTCCTTGACCTCGTACCCCGAAACCCAATTCCGGGGACTACAGACAGGATTCTATAGACCGCACCTATCGAGATAAATATACAAATAGCGAACGCACTGTTGTCACCGGATGAACAGTCGTCAGCCGAGGTGGCTCTGCGACGCCGCGTACAGTTCGCGGAACGTGCGCCCGGTCGGTGTCGGCATGTCGCGCGTATCCATCCAGCCGCCCATCATCGGCAGGCGCCGGAGCGTGCCGCCGTTACCGCCCAGCCGCTCGAGGATGCGCACCGCGAGCTTGGTCGTCAGCGCATACAGCATCGGCCGGCGCGCAAAGAAGCCCCAGGCGGCGAGCGCCGCCCGCTCGCGCCACGGTCGCAGATGCCGCTCGACCTGCTTCTCGCGCAGCGTGCGCAGCAGGTGCGACAGCGGAATCCCGGCCGGGCACACGCTGTCGCACTCCCCGCATAGGGTTGCGGCCTGCGGCAGGTCGAGTGAGCGGTCGAGCCCGACGTAGCTCGGCGTCAGCACGGACCCCATCGGCCCCGGGTAGACCCAGCCGTACGCGTGGCCGCCGACCTTCTGGTACACCGGACAATGGTTCATGCATGCGCCGCAGCGGATGCAGCGCAGCATCTCCTGGAATTCGCCGCCGATCAGCCCGGTGCGGCCGCCGTCGACGAGCACCACGTAGTTGTGCTCGGGGCCATCTTCGTCGCCGGGCCCGCGCGGCCCGGTCAGCAGCGAGAAGTAGTTCGACGTCTTCTGCCCCGTTGCGGAGCGCGGCAGCAGGCGCATCGCGGTCGCGAGGTCCTCGAGCGTCGGCAGCACCTTCTCGATGCCCGTCACCGCCACATGCACGCGCGGCATCACGGTGCACATCCCCTCGTTCCCTTCGTTCGTCACGATCGCAACCGATCCGGTCTCGGCGATCACGAAGTTGCCGCCCGTCACGCCCATGTCGGCCGACATGAAATGCGGGCGCAGCACTTCGCGCGCCTCGCGCGTCATGTCCGGAATCTCGGTGAGCCGCTCGCGATGGTGGGTGCGCGCGAACAGGTCGGCGATCTCGTCCTTGTCCTTGTGCACGACGGGCGCAATGATGTGGCTCGGCGGCTCGTTGTCGTTGATCTGCAGGATGTATTCGCCGAGATCCGTCTCGATCGACTGCACGCCCATCTCCGCGAGCACCGCGTTCAGGCGCATTTCCTCCGACACCATCGACTTGGTCTTGATGACCTTCTTCACGTCGTGACGGCGCGCAATGTCGGCCACGAGCCGTGCGGCATCCGCGGTCGTTTCGGCGAACAGCACCGTCGTGCCGCGCCGCGTCGCCTCGCGCTCGAACGCCTCGAGCCACACGTCGAGGTTCTCCAGCGCGCGGTTGCGGCGGGCCTTCAGGGCGGCGCGCGTGGCCGGGAAGTCGATCGCGGTCATCGCGTCGGCGCGCGCGGACACGAATTTCGTCGACAGCTTCTTCAGGTTCTGCTGCAGGCGCTGGTCAGCCAGCTTCTGGCCGGCGCGCGCCTTGAAATGCATCGATTGGACTTGCATCGCGGTATCGGGGAAAAGTGAGCGGAACCGGGCGTCAGACGTCGCCCGCCAGCACCTGCGCGACGTGCAGCACGCGCGTGTCGCGGTCGCCGGTGCGGCGCAACCGCCCTTCGATGTTCAGCATGCAGCCGAGATCGCCGAGCACGACGGCACCCGTACCGGACGCGCGCACGTTCGCGCATTTCTCGTCCGCGATGGCTGCCGAAATGTCGCCGTACTTGATCGCGAACGTGCCGCCAAAGCCGCAGCAATGCTCGCAATCCTTCATCTCGGTGACCGCGATGCCGCGCTGCGCGAGCAGCGCGCGCGGCTGCGCTTTCACGCCGAGCTCGCGCAGGCCCGAGCACGAATCGTGATAAGTGACGGGCCCCGTGAATTCGCCCGGCGCGAGCGACACCTTCGCGACGTTCGCCAGGAAATCGGTCAGTTCGTAGACCTTCTGCTGGAACCGCGTGTAGCGCCCCATCAGCTCGGGGTCGTCGCGGAACAGGTCGCCGTAGTGCGCGCGGATCATCCCGCCGCACGAACCCGACGGCGCGACGACGTAATCGAACTGCTCGAACTCGCGCAGCGTCTTTTCCGCGAGATCACGTGCGAGCGCACGGTCGCCCGAGTTGTAGGCCGGCTGGCCGCAGCAAGTCTGCGCGGGCGGCACGATCACCTCGTAGCCCGCGTCGCGAATCAGCTTGAGCGCCGAAAAACCGATTTCGGGGCGCATCAGATCGACCAGGCAGGTCACGAACAAACCGACTCGCATACGTGCTCCTTCGAGAAAACGGCTCTCATTATCCGCCGTTTGGCCGGCAAGACCAACGCCGGCGCTCACGCAAGCCCGCACGGCGCGAAACGAGGATTCCCTCGAACGGCGTTCGCTTTTTTCACGATACGAGATACAATCGTTCCAACACCGCTTGACGCGTCAACCGATTTCTCCCCCGACATGAGCCAACCCACCCCGGATTCAAAAACGTCGATCCAGGTGATCGAACGCATGATGCGGTTGCTGGACGCGCTCGCCGCGCACAGTGACCCTGTCAGCCTGAAGGAGCTTGCGCAGCGGACGGAGCTGCACCCGTCGACCGCGCACCGCATCCTCAACGACATGGTGACCTGCCGTCTCGTCGACCGCTCCGATCCCGGCACGTACCGCCTCGGCATGCGATTGCTGGAGCTCGGCAACCTCGTGAAGGCGCGCCTGTCGGTACGCGACGCGGCGCTGATGCCGATGCGCGAGCTGCACCGCCTCACCGGGCAGACCGTGAACCTGTCGGTGCGCCAGGGCGACGAAATCGTCTACATCGAGCGCGCGTATTCGGAACGCTCGGGGATGCAGGTCGTCCGTGCGATCGGTGGCCGCGCGCCGCTGCACCTCACGTCGGTCGGCAAGCTGTTCCTCGCGGCCGACGAGACGTCGCGCGTGCGCGCCTATGCGACGCGCACGGGGCTGTCCGGCCATACGCAGAACAGCATCACCGACATCGCGAAGCTCGAGCGCGAGTTGACGATCGTCCGCCAGCAATCGTGCGCACGCGACAACGAGGAACTGGAGCTCGGCGTGCGCTGTATCGCAGCCGGCATCTACGACGATTCGGGCAAGCTCGTCGCGGGCCTGTCGCTGTCGGCGCCGGCCGATCGTCTGCAGGATGCGTGGCTCGGCCAGTTGAGCCGCACGGCCCTCACCATTTCGGAATCGCTCGGCTACCGGCCGGCGCCCACGAAGGATACGGACGGGCTGCAGCGGCAGGCGTAAGCCGCTCCCGCACATCCAATGAAAAAGCCCCGCGATTGCGGGGCTTTTTTTCAGCCATCGACGCGGCGGCGAGCCGCCACGCCTTCGTGCGATCAGGTCCCGCCGTTCGGCGTGTTGGCCGCCGTCAGGCGCTCGCCGCCGCCGGCATCGAGCCAGTTGCGCAGGCGCGCCGCATCCGCGAAGCGCGAATACTTGCCGAACGAATCGAGCAGCACCATCACCATCGGCTTGCCGTGGATCGTCGCCTGCATCACGAGGCATTCGCCGGCTTCGTTGATGAAGCCCGTCTTCTGCAGACCGATGTCCCACGAGCCGTTGCCGCGGATCAGCGCGTTCGTGCTGTTGTAGACCAGGTTGCGCTTGCCCGTGTACACCTCGTAGGTGCGATCGGTCGAGAACTGACGAATCATCGGGTACTGGTACGCCGCGTTGACCATCTTCACGAGGTCGCGCGCGCTCGACACGTTCGAGCTCGACAGACCCGTCGAATTCTCGAAGTGCGTATCGGTCATGCCGAGCGACTTCGCCTTCGCGTTCATCGCGGCGATGAACGCCGGACGGCCGCCCGGGTAGTAGCGCGACAGCGCAGCGGCCGCGCGGTTTTCCGACGCCATCAGCGCGATGTGCAGCATGTCTTCGCGCGACAGCACCGAGCCGACCGACAGGCGCGAGCCCGTGCCCTTCTCGTAGTCGCGGTCTTCGTCGGTGACTTCGATCTGGTCGGTCATCGGCGTCTTCGAGTCGAGCACGACCATCGCCGTCATCAGCTTCGAGATCGATGCGATCGGCACGACGGCGTGCGAATTCTTGTCGAACAGCGGCTCGCCCGAATTCTGGTCGACGACGTACGCGACGCTCGAACGCAGCGCGAGCGCGTCGGGCGTGTCGTGCAGGCCGAACGCCTGGCCGACGGTCGGCCGGCGCGGCTGGAACGCGACCTTGCGCACTGCGCCGTGATGGCCGCCATGCACGTTCGACGCGAGCGTCACGCGCTTGCGCGACGCCTTCGCGCGCGGCGCGTCGGCGGCCGCGACCTTCGCGGATTTGTCGGAGCTGGCCTTGGCCGACTTCTTCTTCGCGGACGAAGCAGGAGCGACAGCCTTTTTCTTGGCGGCTTGTTGGGTCTTCGCAGTGGCGGCAAAGGCGTCAGCGGGCGCGACGGTCGCGGTGGTCGCCAGCAAGGCGACTGCGATCGACACAGCCGTGCCGAGCGTCATGCTCTGCAACAATCTGCGCGGTGAAAACGATTCGGCTTTCATTGGGGTCTGGACAAAGCGGGCGGGAGGTTTCCGCAAGTGTAGTTAAAGCTGAAAAAAAGAGCAATATTAGGCACTTACCGATCGTCGTTAAACCGGAATGTAAGGGTCGGCCAACCTCTGGCCAATGAACCCTCCCGCCCCCATCGAAAAAACCAATGGGATGCGCTGCCCGACAGTACCCGTCTCCCGATTACACACGGTTAATTGAGATAACGTCACTTCGGAGGCGATTTAAAGCGGGGAAACTACGTATCCGGCGCTCGGGGTGCCAGGGGCGCCAGTCTCGGCCGTGGCGGCGGCAGGTCGCCACGGTACGCGCATCGAAACGGCGCGTTTTTCGACAGGAACAGAAGGATAACGTTCCACAGGCCTGTCAGGTTTACCTGTGCATGATCATGGTGCGCCGCGCCTGCCCCGCCGCCGTGCGCACCATCTGGGATCGCGCATGAAACCGATTCCGGACGGGCACGATAACTCGTTGTTTTATCGATAATTTGTCACGATTGTGCAACGCACAAAAAATACTTGACATTGGTTTTCTCTGCCCTAAAATAAGCCTCATTGCTGCGTTGCACAAAGCACGCGCATCCGAGGTTCCCCAGCGTAGTGCCCTTTACTCTGCGATCGACGCGATCGCTTTTCAGGAGCTTGACATGTCCTTGCTGACCCCCGAGCAAATCGCCGCCGCCCAGAAAGCCAACCTCGAAAGCCTGTTCGGTCTGACGACCAAGGCGTTCGAAGGCGTCGAAAAGCTGATCGAACTCAACCTGCAGGTCGTGAAGTCGACGCTGGCCGAAGGCCAGGAAAACGCACAGCGCCTGCTGTCGGTGAAGGACGCACAGGAACTGATCGCGCTGCAAGCCAGCCTGTCGCAGCCGGTCGCGGAAAAGGTGCTGTCGTACGGCCGTCACCTGTATGAAATCGCATCGTCGACGCAAGCCGAGTTCGCGAAGGTTGCCGAAGCGCAATTCGAAGAGCAGAACAAGAAGGTCCAGGCACTCGTCGACAACGTCGCGAAGAACGCCCCGGCTGGTTCGGAAACGGCTGTCGCTGCGCTGAAGTCGGCACTGAACGCTGCGAACACCACGTACGAAACGGTTCAGAAGGCAACGAAGCAAGCCGTCGAAATCGCTGAAACGAACTTCAACGCTGCTGCTGCCGTCGCAACGAAGGCTGCTACCGCCGCTGCTGCACGTCGTACGAGCAAGCCGGCCGCGTAAGCGTCCCCTGCTCCTGAAAGAGCCGCGCCCAGCGCGGCTTTTTCGTTTGTGGTGCCGGAACACGCTGGAACCGGCAAGTTGCCGGCCGCTCTCGAGCGGTCGTTGAGCATCGGCCCCAAGCAAAAGAAAACGCCGCCGCCCGGATTGCCCGGGAGGCGGCGTTTTTTCGTGGCCGGCAGAGTGCCGGCCGAGCCGGCCGCGTTACTTCTTGCGTTGCGGCGGCAGGTCCGTACAGACGCCTTCGTACAGCTCGGCGGCCATGCCGACCGATTCGCCGAGCGTCGGGTGCGGATGGATCGTCTTGCCGATGTCTTCCGCGTCCGCGCCCATCTCGACGGCGAGGCACACTTCGCTGATCAGGTCGCCCGCGTTCAGGCCGACGATCGCACCGCCGATCACCCGGTGGGTTTCCTCGTCGAAGATCAGCTTCGTGAAGCCTTCGTCGCGGCCGTTCGCGATCGCGCGGCCCGATGCGGCCCACGGGAACACGGCCTTGCCGTACTTGATGCCTTCGGCCTTGCACTGGTCTTCCGTCTTGCCGGCCCACGCCACTTCCGGATCGGTGTACGCCACCGACGGGATCTGCAGGGCGTCGAAGTATGCCTTCTCTCCGTGCGCGGCTTCCGCTGCGACGTGGCCTTCATGCACGGCCTTGTGCGCGAGCATCGGCTGGCCGACGATATCGCCGATCGCGAAGATGTGCGGGACATTCGTGCGCATCTGCTTGTCGACGTCGATGAAGCCGCGATCCGTGACCGCGACGCCCGCCTTGTCGGCGCCGATCTTCTTGCCGTTCGGGCTGCGGCCCACTGCGACGAGCACGAGGTCGTAGCGCTGCGCTTCCGCCGGCGCCTTCTCGCCCTCGAACTTCACGTAGATGCCGTCTTCCTTCGCTTCCGCGCCGACCGTCTTGGTCTTCAGCATCACGTTGCCGAAGCGCTTCGCGTTGTACTTTTCCCAGACTTTCACGAGATCGCGGTCCGCGCCCATCATCAGGCCGTCCATCATTTCGACGACGTCGATCTCGGCGCCGAGCGTCGAGTACACCGTCGCCATTTCGAGGCCGATGATGCCGCCGCCGATCACGAGCATGCGTTTCGGCAGCTGGCGCAGTTCGAGTGCGCCGGTCGAATCGACGACGCGCGGGTCTTCCGGCATGAACGGCAGCTTCACGGCCTGCGAGCCCGCGGCGATGATCGCCTGCTTGAACTTCACGACCTTCTTGCCGTTTTCGCCCTGCACTTCCATGTGATACGGATCGACGAATGCGCCGACGCCCGTGACCACTTCGACCTTGCGTGCCTTCGCCATGCCGGCGAGGCCCGTCGTCAGCTTCTTGACGACGCCGCCCTTGAAGTCGCGCAGCTTGTCGAGATCGACTTCCGGCTTGCCGAACGTGATGCCGTGCGACGCGAGCGCCGCGGCTTCTTCGACGACGAGCGACGTATGCAGCAGCGCTTTCGACGGGATGCAGCCGACGTTCAGGCACACGCCGCCGAGCGTCGAGTAGCGTTCGACGAGTACCGTCTTCATGCCGAGGTCGGCGGCGCGGAACGCGGCCGAGTAGCCGCCGGGGCCGGCGCCGAGCACGAGCATGTCGCATTCGACGTCGACGGCGCCTGCGTAGCTGCCGGCTTGCGGTGCGGGTGCCGGAGCGGCTGCGGCCGGTGCGGGTGCAGCCGCTGCGGGCTTGGCCGGTTCCGGTGCTTTCGCGGGAGCGGCGGCGCCAGCCGATGCTTCGACGATGGCGATGACGGTGCCTTGCGAGACTTTCTCGCCGGCCTTGACCTTGATTTCCTTGACGGTGCCGGCGACGTCGCTGGGCACTTCCATGGAGGCCTTATCGGATTCGAGCGTGATGAGCGTTTGCTCTTTTTCGATCACGTCGCCGGGTTTGACGTTGACTTCGATGACATCGACGCCGCTGAAATCGCCGATATCCGGAACCTTGACTTCGATGAGACTCATTACTGTCCCCTTCTTGATTAGCTGCAGACAGAGAGGGAGAAACCCGCAAAAGAACCCAAGACGACGGCCTGACAAGAAAGCGCGAACCTGGGCAGGACCACCTTTGCCGTCCGCCCAAGGACGCGCCTTTCTTTTGGTCACTTTTCTTTGGAAGACAAAGAAAAGTGACCGCCGCCCCGCGCAGGGGCGACGCTAATAGACCGTTAGCGAAACAGGTTCAACGACAGGGCGCGGATAACAAACAAAAAACCCACGCCCCCGCGAGCACTCTCCCCGCTCATCAAAGAATGATGCGACGGAAATCCGCGAGCAACGCGCCGAGATACGCATTGAACCGCGCGGCTTCCGCGCCATCGATCACGCGATGGTCATACGACAGCGACAGCGGCAGCGTCAGGCGCGGCACGAACTGCTTGCCGTCCCACACCGGCTTCATCTGGCCGCGCGACAATCCGAGGATCGCCACTTCCGGCGCGTTGATGATCGGCGTGAAGTTCGTGCCGCCGATCCCGCCGAGCGACGAGATCGAGAAGCAACCACCCTGCATCTGGTCCGGCTTCAGCTTGCCGTCGCGTGCGGCCTTCGACAGCTCGGCCATTTCCTTCGCGATATCGACGAGCCCCTTCTTGTCCGCATCGCGGATCACCGGCACGACGAGACCGTTCGGCGTGTCCGCGGCAAAACCGACGTGGTAGTACTGCTTGAACACCAGGTTGTCGCCATCGAGGCTCGCGTTGAAGGTCGGGAACTTCTTCAGCGCAGCGACGACCGCCTTGATCACGAACGCGAGCATCGTGAACTTCACGCCCGCCTTCTCGTGTTCCTTGTTCAACTGCACGCGCAGTGCTTCGAGCTCGGTGATGTCCGCTTCGTCGTTGTTCGTGACGTGCGGGATCATCACCCAGTTGCGATGCAGGTTCGCGCCCGAGATCTTCTTGATGCGCGACAGCGGCTTCGCCTCGAACGGGCCGAACTTCGAGAAGTCGACCTTCGGCCACGGCAGCAGGTTCAGCTCGCCGCCGCCTGCCGGCGCGGCTGCCGCGCCCGGTGCTGCGCGCTGGCCAGTCATCACGCCCTTCACGAAGCCCGTGACGTCTTCCTTCGTAATGCGGCCCTTCGGACCGGAACCCTGCACGCGTGCGACTTCGACGCCGAGTTCGCGCGCGAACTTGCGCACCGACGGCGATGCGTGGCTGGCGCGGTATTCACCCGACGGCGCAGCGGCCGGCGCCGGCGCAGCAGCA
>NZ_JAAGPB010000170.1:0-16199 GCF_017104585.1 Burkholderia sp. Ac-20392 | reverse complement strand
CGACAACAACGCGCGCGTGCGCACGTTCGGCTTCGACAATCCGCTCGCGACGCGCTTCTTCTCGGCGGTCAAGACCGGCACGAGCAAGGACATGCGCGACAACTGGACCGTCGGCTACACGTCGCGCTATACGGTCGGCGTGTGGGTCGGCAACGCGGACGGCTCGCCGATGTGGGACGTGTCGGGCGTCACGGGGGCGTCGCCCGTGTGGTCGGCCGTCGTCGGCTACCTGCACCGCGACCAGCCAAGCCGAGCGCCGCGCGCGCCGGCCGGCGTCGAGACGCGCCGCATCACGTTCGAACGCGATATCGAACCGTCTCGCAACGAGTGGTTCATTGCGGGAACGGCGGTCGACACGATCCGGCTCGCCGCCCCCGTCACGCCGGGCAAGGACGGCGCACGCGCGCCGCTGACGATCGGCACCCCGACCGACGGCACGATCTTCGCGATCGACCCTGACATTCCACCGAAGAACCAGCGGATCTGGTTCGAACGCTCGGCCGGGCGCGCGACGAAATTCGCGTGGCGGCTCGACGACAAGGTGATCGGGCATGCCGATCGCATCGCGTGGATGCCGTGGCCGGGCCGGCACCGGCTCGAACTCGTCGATGCGCGCGGCAATGTGGCCGATACGATCAGCTTCGAGGTGCGCGGCGCATTCGCGAAGGCGGCTGCGCGCAAGCCCTGAGCGCGTGAGTGCGTGGGCCGGCGTTACTCGCCGGCCGCGTTTGCCTTCGGCGGCTGCGGCTGTGCGGAGAAATCGAGCGTTGGCGCGGTCGAGATCGCGGCTTCGTTCGCGACGCTGAAATTCGGGCGCGGCTGGTAGACGAAGATCTTCGCGGATCGGTGTCGTCCCGAATCGGGTTTCCGCACATACAGCCGATCTTGCTGATCATTTCCCTGTTGCTTGCCTCACCGTGATTGCAATGAATCCGGATACCGTTATCGGCCGCCGCTTTTCTTCGCTCCAGGCCGTTTCCACCTGACTTTCCGAACGGTTCTCTCGAGCCGCAAATCCTTGTGCGCCGCGACAGATTGGGTCGACAATATCGAGCACGCGATGCATTCGGACACAGACAACAAACCGACGCAGGCCGATTCCGGAGTCGATAAAAATGACACCCGAAACCGAGGGGAAGCTGCTGCAGTATGGCGTACAGATCGTCCCGCTCTTCCTGGGGCTGTATTCGGGCGATGCGCTGTGGGATGCCTATCGGCAAGGCGGCATCCTGGAGTGCCACCAGGCCCGGATGCATCCGATGACGTGCTGGTGGATCACACCGGACATGGGCGAGCATTATCAGAGGCTGCTCACCGGTCATTGGCACGCGTTCGCGCTCAGCATCGTCCTGAGCCTGTTGCTCGCTTACGTGATGGCGCCGGCCCGTTCGCCGCGCAACTGACACCCGTTACCGGTAAAGCAGGTCAGCGCACGACACGCTCGACGGCAGAGCGCTCCCGGCCAGCGGGCCAACCAGTCCAAACGGGCAAGCAGCGCCCCGATTCGGATCCTAGAATAGGAACGGCGCCACACCTTCGGCGTCGACCGGTTGCCTCACTCTCGTCAAGGCCCGCGACCATGAACATGCACCCCACGCGTTTCACCCGCCCCGCGCTGGGCACGCTCTGCGTCGTCACGCTCGCGACGCTTCAGGCGTGCAACGGCGATGCCTGCTTCGGCGTGGATGCCTGCTTCAACAACAATACGCAGACGGTCGCGCTCTCCGGCACGGCCGCGACGGGCGACGCGCTCGCGAGCGCGCAGGTTACGGTCAGTTGCGCGGCGGGTTCGGCGACCACGCTGACGGATGGCGGCGGCAACTACAGCGTGACGGTCAATGCCGCGCTGCCGTGCGTGATCACCGTGACGTCGGGCGGCACGAGCCTGCATTCGCTCGCATACGCGGGCGGCACGTTCAATACGACGCCAGAGACCGAGCTGATGCTGGTCTATCTCGCCGCCCAGCTCGGCACGAACACGGCCACATTGATCGGCAATTTCCAGGGGAATTCGCGCTACCAGCAGGCGATGAACAGCTCGAACACCGTACAGGCCGCGCAATCGGCCGTGGTGACGAACCTGCAGCAGCGCTATTCGGTGGCGTTCGCGGCGCCGGCATTCCTGACCACGCCGTTCACGGTCGGGCAACCGGGTGTCGACAGCGATCTCGTCGCACTCGCGAAAGCCGGCGCCATCGACTCGAACGGGATGCCGGATCCGGCTGCCGTTTCGCTGCTGACGCAGGCCGGCGCGGCGCATCCGCTGTAAACAGCCGATGGCGGGAAGAAAATCGCCCGGTAGCGGGCGTCAGGCGCGCGCGTCGGGCTCGCCGTCGGCCAGCAGCGCCCACCGTTCGTGGTCGCGCCATTCGCCGCCGAGGCGCAGATAGCGCGGCGAAAAACCCTCTTTCGTGAAACCGAGCCGCCGAACCAGCGCAATCGACGCGTGGTTGCCCGGCTGGATGTTCGCTTCGAGCCGATGCAGCCCGAGTTCGCCGAACGCGACGCCGATCGCCGCGCGCATGGCCTCGGTCATCAGCCCCTTGCGGCTGAACGCCGCCATGCCGTAGTACCCGAGATACGCGCTCTGGAACACGCCGCCGACGATCTCGTTGAGGTTCACCACGCCGACCACCGCCCCGGACGTGCGTTCGCGCGCGACGAGGCCGACGTTCGGCCCCGTCAGGCAGCGGCCGAACCACTGGTCGAATCCCGCCTGGTCGGTGAACGAGTCGACCCACGGCAGATGGTGGCTCCGGCTCGCAAGGTTGGCGGCGATCAGGTCCGCGGCGTCGGTTCGGGCGACGCGATTCAGCAGGATCGGGCTGATGGACTGGTCGACAGGCGGCACTTACGCGGCCTCCCCGCGCCCGCACACGACGGACGCGGCCTGGGCCTGCTGCTGCGACAGGTATCGCAGCAGCTTGGTGACCATCCACACGACGATGCACGACAGCACGACGAAGAACACCGCGAGCGGCGTCAGCACGTGAATCGACACGAAACCGGCCAGCCCCATCATTGCGGACGACACCAGCAGCAGCGCACATCCGAGGATCGCGCTCGTCAGGCCGGCGATATGCGGAAACAGCGAATTGCCCTTGGCCATCAGCGTCGGATACATCGCGCCCGCGCAGAAACCCATCACGAGCACCGGCGTCGCAAGCGTCCAGACGCGCAGCCCGACGGTCAGCGCCAGCACCAGCATCGCGACCGACGCACCTGCCATCACGCGCGCACCGATGCGCAGCCGTTGCTCGGCGCTCGGCAGCCCGGGACGGTGAATCCGGTTCGACAGGCCGCCGAGGAAATACATCAGCCCGATCCCGAGCGCGAGATAACCGAAGAAGGTCGGCGGCTTGTGCAGCGTGGTCTGCACCATGAACGGCCCGACGATGTTGAACACGAGCAGGATGCTATAGCACAGCCCCTGTGCGAGGAAGCAGCTCTGGAACACCGGGCTCGCCAGCACCTTGCCCGCGTTCGTCATCAGCGTGCGCGGCTCGAGATGCACGGGTTTGGGCAAGGTTTCCCGGTAACGCCACAGCAGCGCCCACATCACCAGCGAGTACACCAGCAGGAACACGAGGCACGCGCGCCAGCCGAACCATTCCTGCAAGTGCGCGCCGATCACCGGTGCGACAATCGGCGCAAGCCCCCACGCGATCGACATGTACGTAAACGCGTGCATCAGCGCCTGGCCGGAGAACGAATCGGTGATGATCGCCTTCGCGAGCAGGTTGGTGGTCGCGATCCCGAAGCCCTGCAGGCAGCGCGCCAGCACGAACGTCTCCAGGTTCTGCGCGCCGAGCGACAGCAGGCAGCCGATCGTGTAGATCACGAGCCCGAACGCGAGCACGCGCTTGCGCCCGTAAGCGTCGGCGATCGGGCCAAAGATGAGCTGGCCGAGCGCATAGGCCGCCATGTAGCCGGACACGCTCGACTGGATCGCCTGCGGCGTGGTCGCGAACGAACGTGCCATATCAGGCAGCGCGGGCACGTAGATGTCGATCGCGAGCTGGCCGGCGGACGCGAACAGGCAGATCAGGAACAGCAGGAAACGCGGCGAATTCGACTCGCGCGCGGGAGTGAGCGTGGCGTTCATGACGACTGGGAAGGATGTCGGGCGGCAGCGGCGCAGCCGTGCGATGTTCGGATGGCGAACACGCGTGCGACGTGGCGAATCCCGTATTGTGCCTGTTGTCGCGCCACGCAGCCGGATTCCCCTGGCGGGGACGAGGTTGAATGCCGATTGCGGCATACCCGGAAATCCGCTATCGGCGCGGCAGCACTCGCCGGGGGCGCATCGTCGTCGGTGGCAAACCCGGGCTGGCTCGGCGTCCCGGCTCCGCGCGGGTCGGAAATGAGCGCACGGCGCGTTTTGCCCCGCCGTGCTGTCGACACCGCCGGCACGAGCCGGCGGTGTTTCATTGCCGAACGTCGATCAGTGCCACATCCGGTCAATACTGCGCCTGATCCGTCGGATTCCTGAACAACTGCTTCATCTCCGCCGACAGCGGATAGTTGAGGCTCACGCCCTTGGGCGGAATCGGCTGCGTGAACCACTGGTTGTAGAGCTTCTCGGCGGCACCCGACGTCTGCATCTTCGCGATCACGCCGTCGACGACCTGCTTGAACGCAGGATCGTCCCTGCGCATCATGCACGCGTAGTTCTCGTGAACGAGCGGCGTGCCCGTCACCGCGTACGCGCCCGGGTTGCGATCCTTCGCGATCTCGCCGTACAGCAGCGGTTCGTCCATCACGAATGCCACCGCGCGCCCGGTCGTGACGTTCATGAACGCTTCGGCGTGGTCCTTCGCGCTGATGATCGTCATGTTCATCGCCTTCTCTTCATTGAGCTTGCGCAGCAGGCGCTCGTCCGACGTGCCGGCCGTCGTCGCGACCGTCTTGCCGGCCAGGTCCGCGAAATCCTTCACACCCGAATCCTTGCGCGTGCTGAAGCGGATGCCGTACAAAAAGATGCTGTTCGAGAACGCGGCCTGCTTCTGCCGTTCGAGCGTGTTCGTCGTCGATCCGCATTCGAAATCGATCGTCCCGTTCTGCAATAGCGGAATCCGGTTCTGCGACGTGATCGGGATCTCCTTCACCGCGAGGTTCGGCACGTTCAGTTCCGTCTTCAGCTGGTCGATGATGCGCGCCGCGATGTCGCGCGAATAGCCGATGTTCTTCTGCTGGTTGTCCGAATACGAGAACGGCACCGACGATTCGCGAATGCCCAGCGACACGACGCCCGTGTCCTTGATCTTCTTCAGCGTGCCGGTAAGGGCCTGCGCGTGCGCGGTGCCCGCCAGCGCACAGGTCAGTGCGACGGCCAGCCAGCGTAAGCGACGATCCATGCTTTTCTCCTGACGAAACGTTGATCGAATCGCGATCGTACGCCCGACAAAATTCGCGTCGCATCAGGGAAAGCGTAATCAACCTTCCATCGCGGCCGGGCCGTGAAAGATGTTTTCCGTACCGCGCAAACCGGCACGCGCCGCGCGTTTCGTCCGACCAGCCGCACGCGGACTCGCCCCACGTTCTGTGGCATGCGTTCCAAACACATGTTCATGCTGCAACGCACCAACGTAATCGTTTGCGCCAGTCCCGGTTTTTCTCGTGAAACGTCCTCAAGAAGCCGCCACGCAGGCCGTTACCCAGTGCATGGCGCGTCGCAGCAACCTTGCTGCAACCGTCAGACAAAAAAGACAAGGTCCGGGTCAGCCGGACCAGCGCCACCGCCGGCACGACGGTTATCTACGAGGATCGAGTTTCAACATGAGAACCAAGCGTTTCAATTTTGCGCTGGCGCGCTCCGCACATGCGCGCATGCTCGCCGGCATGCTGTCCGCCGCCGCCCTCCTGCCCCTCGCCGGTTGCGGCGGTGGAGGCGGCGGCGACGGCAGCAACCCGTCTTCTTCCAACGCAGCGCCTGCCCCCACGCCGTCTCCCGCGCCCTCCAATCCCACGACTCCGCCCGCTTCCTCCGGCAGCAATGCCTGCGCGACGCAGCAGGCCGCCGTGCAGATGGCGGCGCAGGCCGCGCCGGTCGAACCGCCGATCGATCACCTGATCGTCAAGCTGAAGACGCTGACGGCCACGCGTGCGATGGCGGCCGTCGACAACGGGACGCGGCTCGACGCAGTGATCCAGCGCTCGATGACACGCTGGACCGCGCCGGTCGCCGGCAGCGCCCGTGCCTATGCGAGCACGGTCGGGCAAACGCCGGTGAACGTGCAGGTCGAACGGACGATCTCGAACGGCGCGACCGTGCTGTCGCTCGGCCAGCGCATGGCCGCCACCGACGCAGCCGCGCTCGCGCAGGCATTCGCAGCCGATTCGGACGTCGACTACGCGGAACCGGATCACCCGATGCAGATCCGCGACACGCCGAGCGACCCGCTTTACAGCCAGCAGTGGTACCTGTCCGATCAGACGGCCGGTATCGACCTGCCGCCCGCGTGGAGCGTGACCAAGGGTTCGCCGACCGTCGTCACGGCCGTGCTCGACACGGGCTACCGGCCGCACGCCGACCTCGTCGGCAACCTGCTGTCCGGCTACAGCTTCATCAGCAACGTCAACACCAGCAACAACGGCCTGACCCGCAGCCCTGATGCCACCGACCCGGGTGACTGGGTGACGCAGCAGGAACTCGACAACGCCAACGGCCCGTACTATCACTGCGCGAGCCAGCCGAGCGACAGCAGCTGGCACGGCACGCGCGTGATGGGCGTGATCGGCGCGACCGCCAACAACGGCACCGGCATCGCCGGCGTGTCGTGGCTCGGCCAGATCCTGCCGGTGCGCGTGCTCGGCAAGTGCGGCGGCACGACGAGCGACATCGCCGACGGGATGCGCTGGGCAGCCGGCATTCCGGTGAGCGGCGTACCGAACAACCCGCGCCCCGCGAAGGTCATCAACCTGAGCCTCGGCGGTGTCGGCGCATGCAGCTCGACGTTCCAGCAGGCCATCGACGACGTGAACGCGAAGGGCGTGACCGTCATCGTCGCCGCCGGCAACGACGGCCTGTCGACCGGGCTCGACCAGCCCGCGAACTGCCGCGGCGTGATCAGCGTCGGCGCCACCGACGCGACCGGCCGCCGTGCTTCGTTCAGCAACTTCGGCCCCGATGTCTCGCTGAGCGCGCCGGGCGTCAACATCCTGTCGACGTCGAATACCGGCACGACGACCCCGGGCTCGGACACCTACGGCCTCGCGAACGGCACCAGCCTCGCGACGCCGCAGGTGACGGGGGTCGCCGCGCTGATGTTGTCGGTGAACGGCAACCTCACGCCGGCGCAGATCCAGCAGAAGCTGCAGGGCGGCACGCGCACGACCAAGCTCGCGGCCGGCACGTCGTGCACCGCGATGCCGGCGGGCTCGGGCATCCTCGATGCAGGGGCCGCCGTCGCGTCGGCCAACCAGTAACGCTCCCCTGCTCCGGCGCGGCCGCGCGCATGCCGAAATGGCGTGCGCGCGGCCGTTTCATTGAAGGTGATCCGGCGTGTCTCCATTCGCGCCTCGACCCGATTACGTTTCTCGAAATAACGACTGACAAAAGGGTTGACGCTTCGCACAGCGACCCATTACCATCGCTCCCGTCTAATTACATGGAGTGTTCTGTGAACACCGATGCGAGTTGTAGTTGGTCCTCGACCAACTTGACTGCTGCCTGAGGAAAACGCGCAGAGCCTCGTCTTCTGCCGCATCCCGGGAAGCAGGATGCGGCGTCCTTCCGGCCTGACTGGCCAGATCTCCCGCCGAATTTTCATTGTTGTCGAATGCACGCGATGCGCCGTCGCGCGCGTGCGTTCGTGTTGCGCGCAGCGTCAGCTGCGTGCGCCTTCCGTTCGCGTGCCGGCCGGCCGCGCGCCTTCGTGCGTGCGTCGCTGTCGATCGCCCGTGCCGATTATTCGCAACCGACAGGAGTGCAGATGAACTCAGACGACAGTAGTCGATTACCGCTCGCCGGTGCGACGCTGCGCATCGCCCCTCCGGCCGCACCGCACGCGCCGGCGAGCGTTCCCGCCTTTACCGATCCACAGCCGATCGCGCCTGACGCGACGCGGCGGGGAGCGCTCGTGCGTCGATAACGTCACGGTCGCTCCCCGCCCGCCGCCTCGTGCGCAAGGAGCGACTCATGACGACACGACACAACACCTCGCAAAAGAAACAGCGCGGCTTCATCAAGGCCGGCGGCGCCCAGCAGAACGACCCGCGCATCATGCGCGCCGCGCAGGAAGCGGCCCGTCCGCTCGAAGACACGCTGAAATCGCTGCACACCAGCACGCGCGGCCTCACCTACGACCAGGCCGCCGATCGCCTGCAGCACTACGGCCCCAACGAAATCGCGCACGACAAGCCGCCGCACTGGACCCGCCAGTTGCTGCTCTCGTTCCACAACCCGTTCGTCTACGTGCTGCTGGTGCTGGCCGCCATCAGCTTCTTCACCGACGTCTACTTCGCGGCACCCGACGATCGCGACTACGTCGGCATGACGATCCTGCTGACGATGGTCACGATCAGCGCGCTGCTGCGCTTCGTGCAGGAATTCCGTTCGCTGCGCGCGGCCGAGAAGCTGAAGGCGATGGTCCGCACGACCGCGACCGTGCAGCGCGCGGTGACCGACACGTCCGAACCATCCCGCCGCGAAGTGCCGATGCGCGAAGTCGTGACCGGCGACATCGTGCATCTGTCGGCCGGCGACATGATCCCGGCGGACGTGCGCCTGCTCGCTTCACGCGACCTGTTCATCAGCCAGGCCGTGCTGACCGGCGAGGCGCTGCCGGTCGAGAAATACGACACGCTCGGCGCGGTTGCGGGCAAGTCCGCCGGCACGCGTTCGGCGGGCGCCGCGACCGATGCGTCCGCATCGCTGCTCGATCTCGAGAACGTCTGCTTCATGGGCACCAACGTCGTCAGCGGCACGGCGACGGCCGTCGTCGTCGCGACCGGCGAGGACACCTACTTCGGTTCGCTCGCCCGCAACGTCGTGAGCCACAAGCGCATCGAGACGAGCTTCGACCGCGGCGTGTCGAGCGTGAGCTGGCTGCTGATCAAGTTCATGTTCGTGATGGTGCCGATCGTGTTCATGATCAACGGGCTGACCAAGGGCGACTGGCTGAGCGCACTCACGTTCGCGCTCGCGGTGGCCGTGGGCCTCACGCCCGAGATGCTGCCGATGATCGTCAGCGCGAACCTCGCGCGCGGCGCGGTGGCGATGGCGCGCCGCAAGGTCGTCGTCAAGCGGCTGAACTCGGTGCAGAACTTCGGCGCGATGGACGTGCTGTGCACCGACAAGACCGGCACGCTCACGCAGGACAAGATCATCCTCGAACATCACCTCGACCTGTCGGGCCACAAGAACGAGGAGATCCTGCGGCTCGGCTGGCTGAACAGCTTCCACCAGAGCGGCCAGAAGAACCTGATCGACATCGCGGTCGTCGCGCGTGCCGACGAGATCGGCGAACGCGTGAAGCCGCAGGGCTACAAGAAGATCGACGAACTGCCGTTCGACTTCGTGCGGCGCCGCCTGTCGGTCGTCGTCGAGGACACGCGCGGCACGCACCTGCTGATCTGCAAGGGCGCGGTCGAGGAAATGCTGGCCGTCTCCACGCACGTGCAGGATGAGGACGGCGTGCGCCCGCTCGACTTCGTCGCGCGCAAGCGGCTGCTCGAACAGGCCAGCGCATACAACGAGGACGGCTTCCGCGTGCTCGTGCTTGCGACGCGCACGATCCCGCGCGGCGACGAGCGCCAGCAGTACCGCACCACCGACGAACACGACCTCGTCGTGCGCGGCTTCCTGACCTTCCTCGATCCGCCGAAGGAATCGGCCGCGCCGGCACTCGCCGCGCTGCGCGAAAACGGCGTCGCGGTGAAGGTGCTGACGGGCGACAACCCGATCGTCACGATGAAGGTGTGCCGCCAGGTCGGCCTCGAACCCGGCAAGCCGATCCTCGGCGCGGAAATCGAAGCGCTCGACGACGCGACGCTCGCGGAAGTCGTCGAACGCACGACCGTATTCGCGAAGCTCACGCCGCTGCAGAAGGCGCGCATCGTGAAGGCGCTGCAGGCGAACGGCCACACGGTCGGCTTCCTCGGCGACGGCATCAACGATGCGCCCGCGCTGCGCGACGCCGATGTCGGCATCTCGGTCGACAGCGGCGCCGACATCGCGAAGGAAACCGCCGACATCATCCTGCTCGAAAAGAGCCTGATGGTGCTCGAGGAAGGCGTGATCAAGGGCCGCGAGACGTTCGGCAACATCCTGAAGTACCTGAACATGACCGCAAGCTCGAACTTCGGCAACGTGTTCTCGGTGCTCGTCGCCAGCGCATTCCTGCCGTGGGAGCCGATGCTCGCGACGCAGCTGCTCGTGCTGAACCTGATCTACGACACGTCGCAGATGCTGCTGCCGTGGGACAAGATGGATCCCGAGTTCCTGAAGAAGCCGCGCAAGTGGGAAGCCGGCAACATCAGCCGCTTCATGCTGTGGGTCGGGCCGACGTCGTCGGTGTTCGACATCACGACCTACATCCTGATGTGGACCGTGTTCGGCGCGGGTGCGATGTATCACCTGAACGGCGGCACCGGCGGCCAGATCGTGATGAACTCGGGCTGGTTCATCGAGAGCCTGGTATCGCAGACGCTCGTCGTGCATCTGCTGCGCACGCAGAAGATCCCGTTCCTGCAGAGCACGGCCGCGCTGCCGGTGCTGCTGTCGACGTTCACCGCGATCGCGATCGGCTGCTGGCTGCCGTTCTCGCCGTTCGCGGAGTCCCTCGGCTTCATGCACCTGCCGGGCACCTTCTGGCTGTGGCTCGCCGCGACGATGGTCGGCTACATCCTGCTCGCGCAGATCGTCAAGACGATCTACGTGCGCCGCTACAAGCAATGGTTCTGAGCTTCCCCGCTTGAAGGCGTCGTGCCGGCCCGCGCCACCCGCGCGGGCCGGCAGGCTCGCCACGCACGACAGGTGATCCCATGAAAAGAATGCTTCCGCTCGCAGCCGCGAGCGCCCTCCTCGCGCCGTTCGACGCCCTCGCCACCCATCCGCTCGTCAGCGACGACACGGGCACGCAGGGCAACGCGAACTGGCAGTTCGAGTTCAACGCCGAGGAAACCTCGAAACAGGAAGAAAACGGCCGCCACCAGCTGTGGAACGCGACGCTCACGCGCGGGTTCGGCGAGCACGCCGATCTCTACGTGAACGTGCCGTACACGCACCTGCAGACGCGCACCGACGAGAATGGCGCCGGAGTCGGCGATGTCGAGATCGGCATGAAATGGCGGTTCGTCGAACGCGGCCCGCTGTCGATCGCGCTGAAGCCGAAACTGACCACGCCGACCGGCAACGACCGGCGCGGGCTCGGCACCGGCCGCGTGGGGGCCGGCGCAACGCTGCTCGCGCAGCTCAATGTTGCGCGATTTTCGTTTCTCGCGAATGCGGGCATGACGGTCCAGCCGAATCGCCAGGGCGACCTGACGTCGATCTGGGCCGTGTCGGGCGCGGCGATCTACAAGGCGACCGACACGCTGCAGATCGTGGCCGACATCGGCACGTCGCGCAATACGACAAGCGGTGCCGGCACGAATCCCGCATTCGTGATCGCGGGTGCGATCTATTCGCCGAAACCGTGGCTCGATCTCGACATCGGCTACCGGCGCGGGCTGAACGACCAGACCTACGATCATTCGGTGATGGGCGGCGTGACGGTGCGGTGGTAACGCATCGACGCCGCGTGTCGAACCGCAAGACGACGGGCCGCTTCCAGCGGCCCGTTTTTCATTGCGCGTCGTTCGCGCCGAACAGTTGCGCGCATACCGCACGCCCTTCGTCGGTCAGCGCGGCGCTGCCGGTGCCGTCCTCGTTCAGCGTCGTCGCGCTCAGGCCTGCGGCGTCGAGCTGCGTCAGCACGCGGCGCAGCGTGCTCATCGGCAGTTGCGTGCGTTTCGCGATCTTCGGCAACGACCAGGTCTTGCCGGCCGGATCGCTCGCGGCATCGTTCAGCGTCGCGAGCGTCGCAACGAGTGCGGGATCGAGCTGGGAGTCGTCGGATTCTGAAGTCATGGGGTGCGGTCGGTGGGCGAGACTGGGGCTTTCGTTCGGGCATCCGGCACGCGATCGGGCGACCGCCGCCGGCTGCGGACACTATACCGCTTCGTCCATCATGCATTCTTGATCGCGGCACGCATGAACGACACGAAGCGTGTGGTGACGGGATCGTCGCGATCCGACAGCCACGCGAGCCCGACGCGCCACTTCGCGTCCTTGCCGTCGAGCGGCAATACCGTCGCATCGCGCAGCAGATATTGCGCACGCGATGGAATGAACGCGACGCCCGCGCCGGCCGCGACCGACGCGAGCACCGACTGCACGTCTTCGGCCTGCTGCGTCACGTGCGGCACGAAGCGGCGCTCGACGCACCACCGGTCGACCTGCGCGGCCAGCCCTTGTCCGCGTGCGCGCTGCAACGCGATGAAGCCAATCTCGTTGAGCGTGCCGAGATCGGCCGGCACGCGCTTCAGGCCGAGATGCGGCGGCACCGCCAGCGCCAGCGCCTCGTCGATCACCTTGAACGACGACAGTCCTTCGTCCGACGGCAGACGCAGGAACCCGGCGTCGAGCTTGCCCGCGCGCAACCGGCGCGTCTGCTCCGCGGACGACAGGTCGCTCAGCGTGACGGCAATACCGGGATTCCGGCTGCGAAACTCGGCGACGAGCTTCGGGACGAGCGTCAGCACCGACAGGCAGATGCCCAGCCGCAAATGGCCGCGCTGCCCGCTCGACAGCTCACGCGCGCGGACGAGGATCTCGTCGGCATCCCGCACCAGCGCTTGCGCATCGGGCAGGAAACGCTCGCCGAACGACGTGAGCTCCGCGCCGTGCCGGCCGCGCTCGAACAGCTTGCCGCCGAGGCTCGCCTCGAGCGCGCCGATCTGCTTGCTCAGTGCCGGCTGGCTCATATGCAATGCATCGGCCGCGCGGCTGAAATGGCACAGCTCGGTAACGGTCAGGAACGTTCTCAGCAGTTTCAATTCCATTCTTAAAAGGAATCGTAACGATCAAAACATTCATTTTACCGATCGAATGCGATGACGTTCAATACGGACATGCCCTTTCAGGAATCGACCGTCATGTCTCTTGATCTCGTCTGTGAATGTCCGCCCGACGACACTTCGTGCGCACCTGCCGCCATCGGCGAGCGCGCCGCAACCGCCGATCCGCGCGCGCCGAAACGTCGTGCCGAACGAGTCGAGCGTACCGACCGCGCTGACGGCCGCGGCCGCCGCTTTCGTTTCGGCGATGCGGTGGACGCCATGAGCGCGACGAACGACACGCCACCGCGCCCCGTGACCGGCTCGATCGCGATCAGCTTTGCAGTGGTGTCGCGGCGCAACTGGCCGCGTTGAGCATCGGCGCTATCGATCCACGATTGCGCCGCGTATCGCCTCACGGATAGCGCGATCGCAAGCGCGCACGCCGCTGCGCCCTCTTCAAATGGCCGACTGACGCCGCGAAAATTCACCGAATCGCGCATCTTTTCCCGCCTTCAATCGTCATCGCCCCGCGATCGACCGTATAATTTTCCGCATCCCGCTGACCACCCAGACATTCCACGCAGCCTCACCGCGCGTGAAAAGGAGACTTTCGCTTGACCGGCCTCATCGCGCGCCTGCCATTCGCCCGGACCACCCTGCTCGTCGCCTTGTCGATGCTGATGCTCGCCTTCTCGACGAATGCATCGTCCACGCCACGCAACCCGCCGCCGCGCACCGCGCACGCTCATGCGCCGGCGAAGGCCGTCAAGAAAGCCGTCAGGAAGAAGCCGGCCCAGCGCAACAAGAAGGCCGTCAAGCATCGTCGCCCGCGCGTGAAGCACCAGGCGGTCAAGCGTCACGCGGCGCCGGCCCCGCAACAACGCCGCGCCAAGCGCACGACCGCCGTGCGCCCGCGCCCGGCCGCCAAGCCGCGCCTGATGGCGAGCTGCGGCTACAGCCCGCGCGCGGTCAACTCCCTGCATTCACGCGCGGCCTACGTGCTCGACGTCGACTCCGGCACGCCGCTGCTGGCCCGCAACGCACGCACGGTGCGGCCGATCGCGTCGATCTCGAAGCTGATGACGGCCGTCGTCGCACGCGACGCCGACCGTCCGCTGAACGGCGTGCTGCGCGTCACCGCACACGACCGCGACACGATCAAGTTCACCGGGTCGCGCCTGCAGGTCGGCTCGGAACTGTCGCGCCGCGAGATGTTCCATATCGCGCTGATGTCGTCGGAAAACCGCGCGGCCGCCGCGTTGAGCCGCGACTATCCGGGCGGCCGCGCCGCGTTCGTCAAGGCGATGAATCGCGAAGCGCGCCGGCTCGGCATGCGCCATACGCACTTCCGCGAGCCGACCGGCCTGTCGCCGCACAACGTGTCGACGGCGGAAGATCTCGCGAAGCTCGTCGGCGCGGCGGCGCAGGATCCGCTGATCCGCTATTTCTCGACGGATACGTCGACCACCGTGCGCCCGGGCGACGGCGAGCTGCTGTATGTGAATTCCGACCCGCTCGTCCGCTACCGCCGCCTGCCGATCCGGCTGCAGAAGACCGGCTTCATCAACGAGTCGGGGCACGGCGTCGTGATGCGCATGCGTGTGAAGGGCCGCCGCGAAACGGTCGTGCTGCTCGGCGCACCGACGCGCGCGGGCGTCTCGAGCGATGCGATCAAGATCCACCGCTGGCTGTCCTGCTCGATCCAGTAAGCGCGCACGGGCGGCCGGCGCGTTCACCTCCGGGAGCGACGCCATGCAGGACGAATACCGCTTCAACGCATTCGGACGGCTGCTGGCCGTCGTGCGCAACAACGGCCGCTGGGCCGTGTTCGATCTTGGCACCGAAGGCAAGCGGCGCCCGGCCGACCTGCACATTCCGTCCGCGCTCGCCGTCGACGAACTCGCGCAATACCTCGGCGACCTGCTGCACGAGGACGCGACCCCGAGATACAGCGAAGTCGTCGCGGTCCCGCTCCGCAACGCGTAATCCCCCTCCTGCCGCACCCCGACTCGGCAGACAATTCGACAGTTAAACTTGCAAGTTTAACTGTCGTGTCCTATGATCCGCCGCATGAGCCCGCCACGCAAACCCGGCGTTTCTGCCGACATCGTCGCCGCCGACCTGACCCTTGCAGTCGGCCAGTTGATCCGCCGGCTCCGCTCCGAGATCGAATCCGGCGGGCTCGGCATGTCGCAGACGAGCGCGCTCGCGCGACTCGAACGGCACGGGCCGATGACGACCGCCGACCTCGCGCGCGCTGAAGCGATGAAGCCGCAGTCGATGAAGGCGACGCTCGCGAGCCTCGAGGAAGACGGTCTGGTCGAACGCGAACCGCATCCGACCGACGGCCGCCAGATCCTGTTCCGGCTGACCGCGGCCGGCCTCGACGCACGGCTCAAGCGCAACGCCGCGAAACACCAGTGGCTCGGCGCCGCGATCGAGCAGCTCGATCCCGACGACATCGACACGCTCGCCGCCGCGATCCTGCTGATCCGCCGCATCGGCGAGCAATGAATCCGGCCAGCGCGCTCCACGGCATTCGCGCGCACGGCTTTCTTCGTCCCTTTCACGGAGTCCCATCATGAGCGCAACCCGTCTCGACACGAACACGGCACTCGTCGTCATCGACCTGCAGAAAGGCATCGTCGCCCTCCCCACCGCGCACCCGGTCGAACCGGTGATCGCGCACACCCGCACGCTGCTCGACGCATTCCGCAGCCGCGACCTGCCGGTCGTGCTCGTCAACGTCGCGGGCGGCGCACCGGGCCGCACGCAGCAGCAGGTGCGCCTGGACGCCCTTCCCGCCGACTGGGCCGAACTCGTGCCTGAACTGAACCGGCAGCCGGGCGATCACCTCGTGACGAAAAAGACCTGGGGCGCCTTCACCGGCACCGACCTCGATGCGCACCTGAAGGCGGCCGGCGTCACGCAGATCGTGCTGACCGGCGTCGCGACGAGCATCGGCGTCGAATCGACCGCACGGCAGGCGCATGAACTCGGCTACAACGTCACGCTCGCCGTCGACGCGATGACCGACCTCAACGCGGACGCGCATGTGAACAGCGTCGAGCGACTGTTCCCGCGCCTCGGCGAGACGGGCACGACGCAGGACATCGTCGCGCTGCTCGACCAGCGCGGCGCGTGAGCGACCCGCA
>NZ_JAAGPB010000015.1:0-52728 GCF_017104585.1 Burkholderia sp. Ac-20392 | reverse complement strand
GGCGACACGCAGGTGCCGATCGACGTCGGCGGCCCCGGCACGTCGCATGACGGCACCTTCAACGATTTCGTCGAACACCAGTCGCTGTACGGCCTCCAGGAGATGCTGCTCGAAAGCGGTCATCCGGTGCGGCTGCGCGGCGCGATGCTCGCGCTCGGCTCGCTGCTGCGGCCGGTGATGCAGAGCGGTTCGTCGCACATCGAGCGCGGCCTCACGCTGCCGCTGCCGGTCGATCCGTTCTACCGCAGCCTCGTCGCCGCGTTCTGGCTCGAACTGATCGCGCCGTTCGTCGCGCAGGCCGATTTCGAGCTCGCGATCTTCATCGGCACGATCGCCGAGCGCGAACGGCTCATCATCGGCTTCAACGGTGCGTCGGCGAAGACGCTGCTGAGCGTCGTCGACCCGCAGACCTACGCCGCCCACAACATCGACATCGACGATCCCGAGTGGATCGACGCCCATGCGCAAAACGATCACCAGATCAGCAAACTCGTCAGCTACCTCGACCAACCGCAACTCTCGCTGCGCGTCGCCATCGACGCGTTCCGCGAAGCGTTCATCGGAGGCTGACAGGATGCATCGCACGATTCAGGTTCGGCGCGCGCGCTTTTCGGTCGCCTTCTCGCCCGCCGTCACCGCCCTCCTCGCTGCCGGGCTCTTCGCCAGCAGCACGGCCTTCGCACAGAACACGGGCGCAACCGTCACGCCGGTCGGCAACGGCACGGTCACGACGACCGCGCTGTCCGCGAACACCGGCGCCGCACCGGGGACGGCCTCCGGCGCCATCGTGCACGGCACGGCCGGCACCGCGAACACCCTCACGCCGCCGCCCGCGACCGCGACGCCCGGCCAGGTGGTCGTCGGCGGCAAGGTGCCCGACGAGGCGACCAAGGCCGCCGTGCTGCAGAAGCTGCGCGATACCTACGGCGCGGCGAACGTCGTCGACCAGATCGAAGTGGGTGACGTTGCAACGCCGCCGAACTGGAGCGCGAACGTGCAGAAGCTGCTCGGCACGCAGCTCAAGCAGATCAGCAAGGGGCAGCTGAAGATCAACGGCACGCAGATCGAGATGAAGGGCGAGGTGCACAACGAAGCGCAACGCCAGCAGCTCGCGAGCGACATGGCGAACACGCTGAACCCGACGTATACGATCAAGAACGGGCTGCGCGTGTCGGCGTCCGAACAGGGCGTGCTCGACCAGACGCTCGCGAACCGGACGATCGAGTTCGAGACCGGCAGTGCGACGCTCACGCCGCAGGGCAGGCTGATCCTCGACCAGATGGCGGCGGCACTCTCGAAGATGCAGAACCGCACGGTCGACATCATCGGCCACACCGACAACTCGGGGAACCGCACGTCGAACATCGCGCTAAGCCAGGCGCGTGCGGATGCGGTGAAGGGCTACCTGATCACGAAGAGCATTCAGCCGCAGCAGATGACGACGACGGGCGTCGGGCCGGATCAGCCGATCGCGCCGAACGATACGGCGGATGGACGGGCACGGAACCGGCGGATCGAGTTCCGAGTGGGGCAATAAAGGACGCCTGCTGCCGCTCCTACCGGAGCGACACGGCAGGCAAAAACGGGCGGCCGCAGCGATGCGCCGCCCGTTTTGCGTTTACGACTGCTCGTCCGGCCGCACGCCCAGCAGCTCGCGAATATGCGACAGCGAGCCGTCGTCTTTCACGACGCTCTCGAGCCACTTGTGCAGCGGCATGTCGGCCCATTCGGCAGCCTTGTCGGCGAGATACGCGACCGGGCTGTGCGGCTCGGTCTGGCGGAAATAGCGGGCGACCGCGCGCAACTGGTCGACCGCCTGCGCACGGTTCTGGATGCCGGCGATCATCTGCGGCACCGGGGCGCGCGGAACGGGCTGCGGTTGCACGTGAGTCTCCTCGGACTGAATCGGGTTGCCGAACACCGGCTCGATGCGCTCGGGCTGCGCCTGCGGTGCCGACTGCGTGTGCGGTGCGCTGCCCGTATAGCCCTGCTCGCGCGCAAAGCGCTCGGCGAGCCGGTACACGGTCTCGAATGCGTCGCGCGCCTGCCGGAAGCTCGGCGCCGAATCGCCCGCACGCTCGACGAGCCGCTCCTCGAACGCATCGAGCGCGAACTCGAACGCCTTCAGGTTCGCGAGCAACGCGGTGTAGAACGCGATCGACGTCACGCGCCGCGACGAATCGATCTGGTCGATCGACGGCTTGCCGCGTGCGATGTCGTCCGCGTGTTCGGGGTCGCGCTTGATCGCCTGCGCGACGTGCTGCGCCACTTCCCAGTCGAGCGTGCTGAACGCGTTGGACGCACCGTCCGTCATCGGCACCGCACGCAGCAGCTCGGCCGTGCGGCCGGACAGCCACGCGACGTTGCCGAGCCGGTGCTCGGTGTCGTCGTCTTCGGGCAGCGGGTGCACGGTGTCCCAGAAGTCGCGGCACAGGCCCTCGAGCAGCGCATAGCCTTCGGTGAGGCCGGTGATGCCGTCCTCGAGCGCGAGCGCCTCGGTCAGCCACACGGCGAGCCGCAGGTCCTTCGTGCGCGTGCGCAGCAGCTCGCCCGCATGGTCGACCACGAAGCCCCAGTCGGCCTCCTTGATCTCGGTCACCCACTCGCCCTGGTCGAGCGTCGGATCGTCGTAGCGCCGCGCGTCCTGGATCGCGTCGAATTCGTTCGAGAACAGCAGGTCGTCGCCGCTGGGCGACGCATCGCTGATCGGCGTCAGCAGCTCGGGGAGATTGATCGGCATGGTTCGTCAGTTCATCAAATGCTTGCGTTGCACGGCCGAGCTCATTCGACGGTGTACGTGAATTCGCCGGCCTCGTCCGCGCGCACCGCGATGCGCGCGATGGCCTCGCCGTCGGCGATCCGGCCAAGCACGTGGCCCGCGATCTCCGGCAGCAGCGTGCCGTTCAGGATGTGGTCGACGTTGCGGGCGCCCGAATCGACCTCGGTGCAGCGCGCGAGCACCGCATCGACGAGCGACTCGTCCCATTCGAACGCCGCCTTGTGGTTCGCCTCGATCCGGCGGCGGATCCGCTCGAGCTTCAGCTCGATGATCTCGGCCAGCACGTCGTCGGAAATCGGGTAGTACGGCACCACCTTCATCCGCCCGAGGAACGCGGGCTTGAAGGTCTTGTACAGCTGCGGGCGCAGCGTCTCGGCGAGCGCGTCCGGATCGGGCAGCTCCTCGGCCGGCTTGTTCAGGCACGCCTGCATCACCGCGGTGGAACCGACGTTCGACGTCAGGATGATCAGCGTGTTGCGGAAGTCGATCTCGCGCCCTTCCGCGTCGTCCATCGCGCCCTTGTCGAACACCTGGAAGAACATCTCGAGCACGTCCGGGTGCGCCTTCTCGACCTCGTCGAGCAGCACGACGGAGTACGGGTTGCGGCGCACGGCCTCGGTCAGCACGCCGCCTTCGCCGTAGCCGACGTAGCCCGGCGGCGAGCCCTTGAGGCCCGACACGCTGTGCGCTTCCTGGTACTCGCTCATGTTGATCGTGACCATCTTGCGCTCGCCGCCGTACAGGATGTCGGCCAGCGCGAGCGCCGTCTCGGTCTTGCCGACGCCCGACGGCCCGACGAACATGAACACGCCGCGCGGCTTGTTCGGATCCTCGAGGCTCGCGGTCGCGGTGCGCACACGCTGTGCGATCGCGTCGAGCGCATGGTCCTGGCCAATCACGCGCGCGGCGAGCAGCGGCTGCAGGTTCAGCACGGTGTCGATCTCGTCCTTCACCATCCGGCCGAGCGGAATGCCCGTCCACGCGGCGACGATTTCGGCGACCACGTGGCCATCGACCTGCAGCGGCACCATCGGCTCGCCGCCCTGCAGCGCGTGCAGCGCCGCGACGCGCTCGGCGAGCTTGTCGCGGGTCGCCTGCACGTCGACCGGCTGGCCGTCTTCCGACGGGCCGCGTGCCTTGTCGAGCGCTTCGCGCAGTTCGGTGATCTCGGCGACGATCACGCGCTCGGCTTCGTAGCGCGCCTCGTCCTTCGCCAGTTGTTCAAGCGCCACGTCGCGCGTACCGCGCAGCTCGCCGAGCCGCTCGTCGTGCGACGCGCCGCCGGCCGCCTCGCGCTCCAGCGACGCGATTTCCGCGTCGATCCGCTCGATGCGCTTCTTCGTGTCGTCGATCGCCGCCGGCGTCGCGCTGTGCGCGAGCGCGACCTTCGCGCACGCGGTGTCGAGCACGCTGATCGCCTTGTCCGGCAGCTGGCGGCCGCTGATGTAGCGGTGCGACAGGCGCACGGCCTCGGTGATCGCGTCGTCGAGGATCCGCACGTTGAAGTGCTTCTCCATCAGGCCGGACATGCCGCGCAGCATCGCGGCCGCGAGCGGCTCGCTCGGCTCCTCGACCTTCACGACCTGGAAGCGCCGCGCAAGCGCCGCATCCTTCTCGAAGTACTTCTTGTATTCGCTCCACGTCGTCGCCGCGATCGTGCGCAGCTCGCCGCGCGCGAGCGCCGGCTTCAGCAGGTTGGCCGCGTCGTTCTGGCCGGCCTGGCCGCCCGCGCCGATGATCGTGTGCGCCTCGTCGATGAACAGGATGATCGGATGCGCGCTCTTCTTCACCTCGTCGATCACGCTCTTCAGGCGGTTCTCGAACTCGCCCTTCACGCTCGCGCCGGCCTGCAGCAGCCCCATGTCGAGCACGTGCAGCGCGACGCCGCGCAGCGGCGGCGGCACGTCGTCGGCCGCGATGCGCAGCGCGAGGCCCTCGACGACCGCGGTTTTGCCGACACCGGCCTCGCCGGTCATGATCGGGTTGTTCTGGCGGCGGCGCATCAGGATGTCGATCGCCTGGCGGATCTCGGCTTCACGGCCGATCACCGGGTCGATCTTGCCATCGCGGGCGCGCTGCGTGAGGTTGGTCGTGTACGTGTCGAGCGCGGGCGTCTTCGACGGGCCGGCCGCCGGTGCGATGCCATCGGCGGCCGACGCGACGTCGCTACCCTCGTCGTCCGCCTGACGCGGCTCGGCTTCGCTCGAGCCGGCCATGATCTCGTCGAACTTGTGCTTCAGGTCCGTCACGTTCATTTCCGCAAACTGCGACGACATCCGTTGCGCGAACTGCGCGAGATCGGACGCGGTCAGCAACGCGAGCAGCAGGTGCCCCGAACGGATGCGGCCGAGCTGCGAGTCGAGCGACGCGATCAGCCATGCCTGCTCGAACAGCGCGATCAGGTGCACGGAGAACACCGGCGTACGCGTGTTGCCCGTCTTCAGGCGCGTCAGTTCGCGCTCGAGATCGGCGTGCAGCGCGTGCGGATCGACGCGGCTCGCACGCAGCGCAAGCGGCAGGTCGCCCGTCGCTTCCTCGAGCAACGCGAGGAACAGGTGCTCCAGATCGACCTCGTAATGGCCGCGCGCCAGGCACGCGCTTGCCGCACGCTCGGTCGCGTGGCGGCACAGCGGGTTCAGTTTCGTGATCAGGGTCTTCAGAGGCGTGCTCATGGCGTCGATCTCAGTCTCAGGTTCGATTGCGTGTTTGTTGTCGTTCGGAATCAGTGAATCACGTGCAGCTCGTAGCGGGCGTCGGAGCGGTCCTCGATCGCGTCGCGCGTACACAGGAACGCATCCCAGCCGAGCCGCGAGCCCGCGCCGAGCACGCTGGCGCCGACCTCGGTGCGCTTGAGCACGAGCTTCACTTCGTATTCGAGCGTGACGCCTGCGAGCAGCGTCAGCATCCGCTCCAGCGCGATAGCGTGCGCACCGCCGGGCAGGAACGCCTCGTAGTCGCGCTTGGACAGCGGGCCGACGACGATCCGCGCGCGCATGTCGCGCTGCCACACGCGTTCGCCGACGAGCGCCGTCGCGCCGAGCACCGCGTTGACTTCGCCGAGCACGCTCAGCTGGTCGGGCGGCACGTCGTACCACTTGCCGACGAACTGGTCGATCTTCACCGGCACGCGGAAATAGTCGGACAGCGTGCGCTGCAGGTACGCGGCCGACATCGGCCGGTGCCGTGCGGCGAGCGCATAGCCGGCGACGGCCTCGTCGAGCACGCCGCCCACGCCGGCCGCGAGACTGTCGCGCACCTCGTCGCTCGGCACGCCCGCGATCGCGAGCAGCAGCGGCAGATAGCGCTCGTCGCGATCGAGCTCGTAGTGGAACGGCAGCCGGTATTTTTTCCACGCGGCATAGAACAGCGCGGTCGCACGGTTCGAGAACACGTCGAAGAATGCACGCGCCGCATGGTCGCGCTTCAGGTGCTCGCGCGCGACGATCTGCTCGGTGTAATGCAGCGGCAGCGCACCCTGCCCGCCCAGCAGCCCGAAGAACGCGGGCGTCAGCTCGACGTGGCCGAGCTCGCCGGCCGCGAGCGCGGCGCCGCGCGCCTCGCCCGTCTTGAGCTGGGTGCCGTCGTCGTCGAACGAGCGGGCGCCTTCGATCTCGCTCGGCGGAAAGCCGAGCGACAGCGTGTTGCGGAATTCGATGCGCTGCGCGACCACGTCGCCCTGCCGCCACGCGCCGGGCGCATCGGACGCCTGCCGCGCGAACAGCCCTTCGAGCACGCGCACGGCCTGGAAGAACTCGAAGCGGTGCGGTTCGTCGAGCAGCGCGTCGACTACGCCAGGATCGATTCGCCGGTGCGGGGCTTGCATCGGATGATCTCCTCGCCGGTGCGCTTCGACACGACGACTAATTGAACGAAACTGTTGAGGTGGACGTACAGCCCGAAGAAGCTGTCGAGCACGCGTATGAACGACGCGAGGCTCGCGCCGACGAAGTGCTCCTCGTCGATCGTCAGGCGGATCTCGATGCCGCGCACGAAGGTCGCGAACGGCTTGCCGGGCAGCCACTGCACCGCGCCGCGCTGCTCGACGCCGGCGAGGCCGTCGATCTGGCGCATCGACACCGCCGTGCGCCGCAGGTCGTACAGTGTCAGCATTTCCTTCAGCGGCGCGAGGCCGTGCGCGACCAGCGACACGTGATTGAGCGCGAGGTGCGACACGAGCCGCCAGTGCGCGGCGCGACCGCGCTCGAAACGCACGCTCTGCGTCGGGCGGCGCAGCAGCGCGATGCCGCTCGTCTGCGCGCCGCCTTCCTGGAACAGGTCGCCGCCTTCGAGCCCGAACGCGAGCATCGCCGGCAGGTCGCGGTTCGTGCAGGTGAGGTCGAGGCTCAGTGTGTCGGTCTGCGGCGAGGTCGGCTCGAAATCGATGTCGACGATCGAGATCTCGGTTTCGTAGCCGGGGCTCTTCTGCGCGACCCAGTCGTTGCGACGCGCGAACCAGTAATGGCCGATCCGCGCCGATTCGCCGTGATGCAACGAATAGAACGGCCGGAATTCGATCACCGATTCCTCGTGCGCCTGCTGCCTGACGAGCTTCACCGAGTCGATCGAATACACCTCGTACGCGAACGCGCGCCGCGCCTCGGCGATCACCGGGTAGGACACCGCGCGGTGCGTGATACGGATCGGCTCGCCGTGCTGGCGGAACAGGTTGACGATCGGCGTGCAGAACAGCCGGAAGTGGCTCGCCGTCAGCAGTTCGAGCAACCGCGCGACGTGCGAATCGCTGCGCACGTCCTGCAGCACGAGATGCAGTGTCGCGCGCTGGCAGCGGCCCGTCGCGCGCGCGATCGCCGCGATGTCGAAGTCGACGAAATCGAACTTGTCGGGGAACGCGAAGTATTCGGTGAGCAGGCGATACGCGGGATGCGATTTCGCCGGGTAGTCGATCAGCGCGTCGTCCTCGTCGAAGCCGGCGTGCGCGATCGGCAGCTTGCGCAGCGCGGTCCAGCGGCCGTTGCGTTCGGGCTCGACATACGCGCCGAGCACGTTGACGAACAGGCAGTCGGTCAGCGCGGCGACGAACGACTGCTCACCGTGCAGATGCGCGCGCAGCGTCGGCAGCTTCAGTGCGCCGAGATCGAGCTGCGCGGCGAGCGATTCGAACGTGATCGAGATCACGCCCGTCGCATTCGACGGCAGCACCGTCGCGCTCGGCGCGAGCGCCACCGGCGTATAGCGCGCTTCCGAGATGCGGATCGGCGCGAGCGTCACGTCATAGGCGGTGCGGAACCGGCACTGCACGCCGCGAATCGGGCGACTCTTCAGCTCGGTGCCGCGATCGATCACGACCGGCTCGGTCTGCTGGCCGGGCGACGCCGGCGTGAACTGCGCGATCGAGCACGACGGGAACGGCCGCAGGTAGTGCGGGTACAGCACTTCCAGCAGCGCTTCGGTGAATTCCGGGTAATCGTCGTCGAGCTTCTTGTTGATGCGCGCGCCGAGCAGCGCGAACGACTCGATCATCCGCTCGACGTGCGGATCCTCGCAATGCTCGCCGGACAGCGCGAGCCGCGCCGCGATCTTCGGATAACGTTCGGCGAAATCTCGCGAATAGCGCCGCAAAAACGATAATTCGCGCTCGTAATACGGCAGCAATTCTTCCATCGACGACCCCGAACCTCAATATTTCCTGCCGGACCCTGATCCACCACCGGGCGGTCCGGCCCGCTCGGCGGCATGATTTACTGCATTCTTGCGGCGCGTGCGCGCGTGACCGAATACTGCAGCGTCGAGGGCTGCAGCATCGCGTCGAAACTCACCGGCTCCTCGGCCGGGTGCACGACGAGCAGCGCCTGAATCGCGAAGTAAAGCGCGTTGGTGGCCTGCTCGTTCAGCTCGAACGTCACCTGCACCTGCTGCAGGCGCGGCTCGTGGCGTGCGATGGCCTGCTGGATCGACTTGCAGATGAACGCGCGATCGTAGTGACTCGCGAGGCTCAGCCCCGCGAAATCGTTCAGCCCGTAGGTCAGCACCGACTTCTGGCACTCCGGCAGCGCGGCCAGCTCGATCTCGGTGTGAGCGATACGGGTGTTGAGGATCGCCTCGACGTCGCGGGCGACCGTGTTCTTGAGCTCGTCCAGCGACAATTGCCGCATCGCTGCCGAGGCCGGCAGGTGCGGTTCGTCGTCGAACAGCTTGTCGAGAAAACTGGGTTCGAATCGTTTCATCGGCCCTGATTCACAGCGAAAACGGCAACGGGGACGCCGCGCGCCCCGTTGCCGCAACCGACTTTAGACCGCGTAGGTCTTGTCGTTCTTCGTCAGACTCCAGGCGCCTTGCGTGTTGCCGCCCTGGTTGCCGCCGATCTTCTGCTGGGTTTGCTTCCACTGCACAGCTGCGTACTTCAGCGAGAACGTCTCGAGCGGCAGACCTTCTTCGCGAACGCTCGGGGCGATGCTCGAGATGATCACGTACTTGAGCTTGACTTCCAGATACTGCACGCGCTTGCCTTCACCGTCAGCGCGCGAGAAATGGACCGTCACCTCGTCGAACGTGGTGCCGCCCGAAGCGTGTTGGTACAGCAGCGGGCTCGACGAATCGATTTCCTTCGTGAAAATCATGTCGCCGTGTTCGCAACGCGTCATCGTGTGACCGCCAGCGGTCGATGCGGTTGCCGAACGCGGCTGAACGATCGAGTGATCCCACGATTTCAGTTCGATCCAGCCCTGGTGGTCCTTGTCCGCGGATTCGCCCTTCACCGCGGGACTACCAAACTGCAAGTGCATATGTAACATGGCCCTTCGACTCCCCAAAGAGGTGGTTTTAACGTCCTACCCAGGCGGCCCGCCCGGGCGATTTACTCGCTTATGAATTTGCCGGTTTGGGCAGATCAGCGACAAGTCGCAGAGAAATCGAGAGTTCGTCGAGCTGAAAGTGCGGGCGCAGGAACGCGACCGAACGATACGAGCCCGGCTTGCCCGGAATCTCTGACACTTGTATGGATGCCTCGCGCAGCGGAAATTGCGCTTTCTGTTCCTGCGAGGCGTTATCGTCGAGCAGGACGTACTGCGAAATCCACCGGTTAAGGAAAGTCTCCACGTTCTGCGCCGACGCGAAGCTGCCGATCTTGTCCCGCATCATCGCCTTCAGGTAGTGCGCGACGCGCGATACCGAGAAGATGTACTGAAGCTGGGCGGACAGGACGGCGTTCGCATTCGCGCTGTCGGTGCTGTATTTCTTTGGTTTCTGCACCGACTGCGCAGCGAAGAACGCGGCGTAATCTGAGTTCTTGCAATGGACGAGCGGGATGAAGCCGAGGTCGCTCAGCTCCTTCTCGCGGCGATCGGTGATCGCGATTTCGGTCGGGCACTTCAGCGCGACTTCACCGTCGTCGGTCTTGAACGTGTGGGTCGGCAGGTCCTCGACGAGCCCGCCGCCTTCGACGCCGCGGATCGCCGCGCACCAGCCGAAGTCGTCGAATGCGGCCGTCAGGCGCGCAGCGAACGCCCACGCGGCGTTGCACCACAGGTACTTGTCGTGGTCGGTGCCGTCGACGTCCTCGACGAAGTTGAAGTTCTCCGCGGTCTGGCCGTCCTTCGGATTGAACGGCAGGCGGCCGAGGAAGCGCGGCAGCGTCAGGCCGACGTAGCGCGAATCTTCGGCGTCGCGGAACGACTTCCACTTCGCATATTCGACCGTATCGAACACCTTGCCCAGGTCGCGCGGCTTGCCGAGGTCGGAGAACGACTCGAGGCCGAGCAGCTCGGGCGATGCCGACGCGATGAACGGCGCATGTGCGGCCGCCGCGACGTGCGACATCTGCTCGATGAAGTACATGTCTTCCGGCTGGCGCGAGATCTCGTAATCGCCGATCAGCGCACCGAACGGCGAACCGCCGAACGTGCCGAACTCTTCTTCGTAGACCTTCTTGAACAGCGCACTCTGGTCGAACTCGCTCGCGCCCTTGAAGTCGCGCACGAGGTCGCGCTTCGGTGCGTGCAGCGCCTTGATCTTGATCGTCTGGCCGGTGTTGCTTTCCTTGACCAGGTAGTCCATCCCGCGCCACGTGCTTTCGAGGCGCTGGAATTCCGGCGCGTGCATCACTGCGGAAAGCTGCGTGGAAATCAGGCGGTCGAGTTCCGCGACGCGCGCGTCGATCGTGGCCGACAGGTTGTCCGACACGATCACCGTGCCGTCGAGCACCTGGTGCACGAGTTCGCCGATCAGGTCCTTCGCACGCGCATGCTCGGAATCGGATTTCGCGACCTTGCTCTTCTCGACGATGTCGTCGAGCAGCGAAGTCCCGGCGGCGTAGTCCGCGCCGCTCGCTTGGGCCGCAGCCGTTTGCTGGTTCATCTCAACACTCCGTCGTCATTCGCCGTCTTTTTCGCCGCCCGTGCCCTTCGCGAGCTCCTGCAGCTGCTGCGTGTTCTTCAGCACCTCGGACAGCAGATCCTCGAGCTTGTCGTTGCCGGCGAGCTTGTTGCGCAGGTCGGCGAGCTTCGAGCGCGCCTCGAGCAGGCGGCGCAGCGGCTCGACCTGTTCGACGACTTCGTCCGGGCTGAAATCCGACAGCGAACGGAACTTCAGGTCGACCGCGAACTTGCCGCCTTCCGGGCTCAGGCGGTTTTCCACCTGGAACGCGGCGCGCGGCTCGATCGCCTTCATCACGTCGTCGAAATTGTCGCGATCGATGTTGACGAATTTACGGTCGCGCAGCTTCGGCTGCTCGATTTCGGACTGGCCCGCCAGATCGCCGACGACCCCGACGACGAACGGCAGTTCCTTCACCTCGATCGCATCGCCCTTCTCGACCTCGTAGGTCAGTTGGACGCGCGGCGGCCGTATTTTCTGCAAGCTTTTCTGAATGCTTTCTTTCTTGGCCATCTCGACGGCTCCCAGGTTAGTTGTGGTTATCGCGTCAGTTTTGCGGTCAGTTGCGCAGTGCGCCGAACGGGTCAGCGCCGCCCTTTTGCGGCGTGGTGGGCGGCGTCGGCGCAGTGGCGGCCGCCTCGGCCGTCGGTGCAGCGCCGCCCGTCTTCGCACGATGAACGACACGGCGCGTCTGGCGCGGCTTCACGGCCTTCGTTTCCGGCGGGAACAGCGCCGATTCACCCAGCGTATCGCGCAGCTGCTTCGCGAGCGCCTGCGCGTCCGACTTCGCGTCACCCGCGAGCGACGAATCCTGGCGCAGCTCGCCGAGCGACTGCGTCGCGATCCGCAGGCCGGCCACGGCCAGCACGCTCTTCGCCTGACGGTCGGTCGCGTCGCGCTGCAGGGCTTCCTGCGCGGCAACGATTGCCTGGCCGTAGTGGTTCTGGGCGAACTGGATTTGCGCGATGCGTGACCACGGCTCTTCGCGCGTCGGATCCGACTTCGCGAGCTGCTGATACAGGCCGAGGGCCTTGTCCTGGTCCCCCGCCTTCGCAACTGCGTCCGCATCCGCCAGCGACTTGTTGAACACTTCGGCAGTCGGCGGTGCGGGAGGCTGGCTCGCACAACCGGCGATCACGCCGCAAGCCACTACTACCCCAGACAGTTTTGCGAAGAGACGGTCTTTCATCGTTATATCCACCGGCGCGTGAGTTTTAAATCGTTGAGAATCTGGTTCTTTTGCTTTGCAAGAAGCGCGCGGGTATAGTACCGATCAATTTTTCATAATTCAATCGTCGTGTGAAGAGTAATTCCTTTTAAAACCGGGCGCTACCCCCTCCAATGGCCTCTCGCAGCGGGCTCGCAGCGATTTTTCTTTCGGCCGGAATGGGCAAGTTTTACTGGTTTCGCGACGCACCGCCCGGACGGCGGAAAAATTTTCCGGACGCCTGCCATGATGCGGGCGTGCTTAATAGTTGAACGGTGCAATGTCGGGGATACGCAGCGAACGCGGAAATTCCCGGCAGATTTGACAGGGATAAAAGGCAGCCCGCCGGAAAACCGATGAGATCGTTGATGATTCGCTACGCGCTGCCACTGGTTGCCTGCGCCCTCCTGGCCGGATGTGCGGCCGCCCCGCTGCTCGGCTCGGCCGCGAGCGCCGTGATGTCCGCGGCCGGCATCGGCAAGCCCGAGCTGCCCGACGCGCAGAAGCCGCCGCGCAACCTCGGCATCACGCTCGCCGCGGCGCCGAACCTGAATGCCGCGACCGACAACAAGCCGCTCGCGCTCGTCGTGCGGCTCTATACGCTGAAGGACCCGACGTCGTTCCAGCAGGCGCCGTTCGACGCCTTTACGGATCCGACCAAGGAAAAGGCCGCATTGGGCGCGGATCTGCTGAACGTGCGTGAAATCACGCTGATTCCGGGCCAGCGCTATACGGCGACCGAGAAGGTTTCGCGCGAAGCACAGGCATTCGGCATCGTCGCGCTGTTCCGCGATCCCGCACTACAACGATGGAAACTGACGTTCGATCCGGTGAAGTCGGAGAAATCCGGCATAATCATCGGCCTGCATAATTGCGCGATGACGGTCACCGACGGCACTGTCATCGCACCGCAACAGGGTGCGCCTTCGCAACCGCTGAATTTGCTTTCTTCGGTCTCCTGCGGTTAAACAATGACGCACGAATGTCAATTAACAAGAGTTAACAATTGGCGATTTAATTCGGGCACGAACAAATCGATTACATCGCAACGCGACATTAACCGGATTTGACATGAGTTATTCGGCCAAGGTGCTGTGGGGGGAAGGGCTGTTCCTCCGGCCTCAACACTTTCAGCGGCAGGACGCGTACCACGAAGCGCGCCTGTTCGAATCGATCCAGGCGATCCAGCCGTACAACTGGGGCGTGCGCTCGGTGCGCATCGACCGCGATGCGCTCGGCAGCAACGTGCTGCGGGTCGCCGAGCTGGCGCTCGTGTTCCCGGACGGCGCGCTGTATGCCGCGCCGCAGGCCGACGACCTGCCGCCGCCGATCGCGCTGGACACGCTGCCCGACGGCATCAACGAATTCGTGTTCTATCTCGCGCTGCACCCGCTGCGCGAGAACGGCACCAACTACAGCGACGATCCGGCCGCCGGCTTCATGACGCGCTTCGTCAGCGAGCAGACCAGCGTCGGCGACAACTTTACCGATGCGGCCGAAGCCGACATCACGTTCCTGAAGACGCAGGTCAAGCTGATCGCGCACAGCGAACCGCGCGACCAGCTGCTGTCGGTGCCGCTCGTGCGCGTGCGCCGCACCGCGACGTCCGGCTTCGAGATCGACGACAGCTTCGTGCCGCCGTGCCTCGCGATCGACGCGTCGCCGATCCTCCACCAGCGGCTGCGCCAGCTCGTCGACGCGCTGCAGGCGAAGGTGAACGCGCTGTACGGCTTCCACCGCGAGCCGTCGAAGAACATCATCGAATTCCGCTCGGGCGACATCGCGTCGTTCTGGCTGCTGCACACCGCGAACGCCGCGTTCGCAACGCTCGCGCACCTGCACCAGCATTCGGCGCTGCATCCGGAGCGGCTGTTCCAGGAACTGCTGCGCCTCGCAGGCCAGCTGATGACGTTCTCGAAGGGCTATACGCTCGCCGACCTGCCGGTGTACCGCCACGACGATCCGGGCCCGAGCTTCGCGCGTCTCGACCTGATGCTGCGCGAGCTGCTCGACACCGTGATCTCGACGCGCTACTTCGCGATCACGCTCGACGAGGTGCGCCCGTCGTTCCACCTCGGCCGCCTCGATTCCGGCAAGATCGACGACAAGACCGAGTTCTACCTGGCGGTGTCCGCGGACATGCCGAGCGTCGAGCTCGTCGATGCGGTGCCGGCCCGTTTCAAGGTCGGTGCGCCCGACGACGTCGACAAGCTCGTGCTGTCGGCGATGCCCGGCGTGCGGCTCTCGTACACGCCGCAGGTGCCGCCCGCGATTCCGGTACGCCCGGGCGCCTGCTACTTCGCGCTCGATTCGCGTGGCGCGCTGTACGAGCGCATGCTGCAGGCCCAGTCCGCGATGATCTACGCGCCGACTGGCATCAATGACCTGAAATTCGAACTGATCGCGGTCACATCATGAGCTACGCGCCTTCCCTGTTCGGCGACAACGCGCCGGCCCCCTTGCATACGCCGGCGTCGACCGACGCCTCGTTCCAGGCCCGTTCGCTGCTCGACCTGCTATACGACGGGTTCTTCATGCTGTTCCTGCTCAAGAATGGGCGGGAGCCGGAGAGCGCGGGCGAATTCAGCACGCGGATCCAGGAATTCCTGTCGGATTTCGAGCGCGGCGCGAAGAAGCTGAATATCGCGGCAGAAGACGTGTACGGCGCGAAGTTCGCGTTCTGCGCGGCGATCGACGAGATGGTGCTGTCGTCGCAGTTCAAGATCCGCACGGACTGGGAACGCCGGCCGCTGCAGCTCGTGCTGTTCGGTGAGCAGCTCGCGGGCGAGAAGTTCTTCCAGTATCTCGAGGAATGTCGCGCGCAGGGCGCGGCGCGGCTGCAGTCGCTCGAGGTGTTTCACATGTGCCTGCTGCTCGGGTTCCAGGGGAAGTATCTGCTGGAAGGGCCGGAGAAGCTGGCGTACCTCACCGCGCGGCTGGGGGACGAGATCGCGCACATGAAGGGCAAGCGGGCGCCGTTCGCGCCGCATTGGCCGCTGCCGGATCAGATCGCGCATCGACTCAAGCGTGAAGTGCCGGTTTGGGCGATTGGGGCGGTGTTTGCGTTGGTGGCGCTGCTCGGGTATCTCGGGCTGAATACGTATCTGAAGGACAAGACGCTGCAGGCGCTGGCGCCTTATTCTCAAGTCATCAAGGTGGGGCCGGAGTCGGCTAATTTGACGATTTCGTTGCCTTGAGGGGTGCGAGTTGCCCGGGCAACGCTTTACAATAAAAAAGGATCGCCGAGCGGTCCTTTTTTATTGTCGCATCTTGTTCAGTCACGCTTGCGACTGCTCGCCATACGGCCCCAGATCGAGGAAGTCGTCGTAGCGATCGAAATGGTTGAGGCAGCGGACGACATCCTCGATCGATGCGTCCGGTTTCTGACGATAGGCCAGATCGACGACGTCCTGAAAGTGCTCGCACGAGTACTGGAATACGTAACCCAGCTCGGCGACCTTTTCAGGGTAGATCTCGCGCTCCTCGTCGTCGACCTGTACCGTATCGCCGATGTAAATCGTATGGTGCGGACGCAGTTGCGCGTCGCTGTCCTCACCGTAGACATCGTATAGCCACGCGGGATCGTAACCCTCCCGCCGTTCAGCCTTCGCACGGACAACGGCAATGAATTCGGCCAGCTTGAAGGTTCTATTCTTGAAATCTTCCAGCCCATGAATATGCAATCCGATACGTTCGCACTCGATACGTGCCAGCAATTGCTCTGCCTTGTCACGCTCGAACGCCAGCACGCCGGCATCGGTATCGCTTGCTGCTGCAAGCGCCCGCTCCACGAGCGGTCGTGCCGATACGCCACGTGACGTTTCACACATCAGATCCCCGAGTGCGACGAGCGACTGCGCGAGCGCCACGCGATCCCCTTCCTGCTCGGCCTCGGCCAGCGCGAGACACAGCGCTGCTTCGCCACGATCCGTCATGCCACGATCCAGCAGCATCAATGCCTTGCGGAAGGTCTGCCGTGCACTCACCGCGATGCCTCGCTGTCGAGCGGATCCATCCAGATGTCCTCGTAGCCAGTGTCATCGATGATGAAACGTGCGCCGGCCGGCAGCATCAGATAAGGCAAGACCAGCGGCAGGAATGCAGATAGATGCGTGGCATGCAGTGGCTGATAAAAATCGTCGGCATCCGAGTATTCGCCGCAATGAAAAAACCAGCTTACGTTCTGACCTTCGGACAGCGTGATGCGCGTGCCATAGACAGGCGCGTTCCCGAGCGTCGACATAGCGACGGCAACCATGTCTTCAGGTTCGACAACAGGCAGGTTGTATCGCGCACAAATGGCTTCCTGACGGGCACGCAGCCCAGCCGGATCGTCTGTCATGTTCGTCATGCTCTTCCTGTCCCGTGGCGCACTAACCAGCTTGCCAGCATAGCTGTGGATCGGCCAGACCAGACGATACGAAATAGGCGACCGCTTTCGCAGTCGTCATGCGATCCACGCACTCCTGCGCTGGGTAACTGCCACGCTGGCCGCCGGCAACGAGTTCGATCGCTACTTCCATCGGCGCCTCAGGTGTCGTCAGGCTCAGCAACTCGGCATCGAAGCTCGATGCGATAAAGACGACATACCGGCCGTCGTTACCGCCGCCAATCGTCATCACCACTCCATCGCTCGTCTCGAATGAGACAGTCGAGCGATCGCGACCATTCAACCTGTCGACTGCCGAGATGGCTTGCGCAACACTGTCGCATTGCGCTTCCGTCACGTGCGAACGGTTACCGATGTAGGTTTCCTCGATCACTTTTGTCGTTCGCATTCGGTGGCCTTCGCTGCTTGCTCAAACGGACGGATTACGTTGACCGAGCGACGTTCGGCTCGTTGCACTCGGCTCGATACGCTACTCGATACTCGTAACCCACTTTAAATCGGTGGCAGCCAAACCAAACCGCTCCTTCACAACGTCTACCGCATGCGCCGATTTCACCTGCGAATCGACACTGACGACCACGCCTTTTATCGGGGCGTTGACGTAATACATGACTGCATGGGCCAGCCCCTGTCGTCGAGCAGCATGCCTGCAAAGTATTCGTCCAGATCCTCGACACCGTTTTCGAATGGAAGCCCGGTCCGCGCCGAGAATTCAGGATGGTCGGGGTCGTCGAACGAATCATCGGTCGCGAAGTGACGTGCGATCGCCGCATCCCGGACAACGTTATGTGCCACCGGGTCGCCACGATAGGCGGCACCCCAAAATGCATGCCGCTCTAGAAATCGTACGGGCGGATCGGCTGCAATCAGCACGTCATGCCAGGATTTCATGGCGACTCGCTGCAGGCCATGTCGTCAGAACAGGATGAACGCATCGTTCTCGACATAGAAAACGAACGCGTCGAGCAGTTGCCCAACGGTCGGTTCGTCAACCTGATCGTGGGCGTTGATCACGATGTCCTCGATCGTCGCGCTGTCCAAGGTGATCCGCCAGCCGGGTTGATTCGCGATGGCAGATACAGCATCGTCGTCCGCATCCATGGTGTCTTCGGAGAACACGCCTTCGGTATCGAGCGTCCACGGCATGGGCGGCAAGTAAAGCCATCCGGCGAAGTCGCCCGGGCGTTCGAGGATGTGTTTCAGCGATGCTTCAGTCACGAAAGTGGTCGACATGGGTAGTGCGGTTATGGCTGGGGCAAATGCGTCGGGGCGTGGATCGAGCCGGCGAATCGCCGCCTTCTCCGCCTTGGATTGCATCACGGCGCACGCGCGTGGTTGCTGTCGCGCTCGTGCAGCGAGCCGTGATTATGCCAATTTCGTACCCGTGAGATCCGCCTGCCATTGTTCCCGGCCAAGTTGCTCGCGGTCGAATTCCTCGTTTGACCAAGCCAGTGGCACGGGTATGCCCCCAAAAAAGCGACCTTATATCGGCTCCCGGAAATACACGAAGTCAAAAGCTTCATTCCAGTGTGCGAACGCGCCCGGCGCCACGACACGCCAATGCCGCGCGGAATCGATGTGCCTGTCGGACGCAAACATGACGACGTCTCCCACCGCGGCGGCGTGAATGGTCAACACAATCAGACCGCCTCCATCCGCCGCAAATGCGGCACGTCGACAGGCTCCGGGATCCTCGACGTCGTCGAAAAACACAACGCCGGATGGGGTCAGGTCTGCCTCCCGCAGGAAGCCGATGATTTGCTCTTCGGTGAATCGCTTCTTCATGTCCAATCTCCTGACTACGTGATTGGACTCTAAATCGCCGCGCTACTCAAATCGGGGGAGACGTCGATACGACATTCAGAGTTTCAGCCATTTAGAAAAAAACACGCATATATTTATCGATTTCCGCAGAAAATTCAATTAACTCGTCAGTGGGTTCACATACGAATTCATAACCAGCTCTGACAATTCTTCCAGACTCGACAGATCTAAATCCGTTTATTGTCACTGAGTAGAACCCGGATCTCAGCTGCGAATCTACACCAACCTCACTAGGTGGCCAGTGCATCAAATTTTCCAGGTCATAGAAGCGTGCGCCCTCCTCTACCAACAAGGGAAAGCAACCATTTCTTGTAACGACAAGATCTTCAACAGTACTTCGCTCACTGGACAATCGACAAATAATCTCATAGCCGCCGTCATCAATTGATAGTAGCGGGACTATCGCTCCCTTTTTGACAACCTCATCCCCGAGATCGGAGCTGAAGAATTCACTCATAAGATCACGCTCACCGGGCACCACCGGTCTCCACCCGAGAGTCTCATGAAGTACCTCTTGATCCAACAAAACAATACCGTTTGCTTCAACGTCAATTTCGCCAATTACCATTGCCGTTTCCTCATGTTACGAGCAGTCTTTCTTAAGCTGAGTGGCATGCCACTCCATTAACGTCTTGTAGGCTTCTGAAGGGGTGACATCCTTAGCGAGAACCTCACCAGTCGATGGAATTCTGAGATCCCCTTTCATTGTCATACCTTCGAGTCCTTTACCAGAGGCAGCGAGCAGTTCGTCAGGGGTGCCCGACCAATCTCCTTGACGCCCCCCTAGGAATACACCTTGCACTCGGTGCAATTCCTCATGATCACCCTTTTTATACGGTTTCGGGAAATACGTTGGAGTGTCACGCTTAGTAGCCAAGTGCTTCAATCCACACGATTCGGCCTTCTTTCTCCATACCATGTGGTGGCCCATGCCGTTTTCATTCCACTTCCAAGGCATCAACCCTAGGGGGTCTGTCCAACCAATCGGGTTTCGGCCGTATTGATAAACGTTGATCCCGCCCGCCAGCCCGATGGGATCCTTCGATACGAACTTTTTCGATCTAGGCACACGGGCCCAATCTACCGGATTACACCGAGTTGCCCGCCCTAAAACAACAAGGGCCGCTTACGCGGCCCTCCGTCGTTACGGCACCAAATCAAAGTACCAAACTAAGAAGTCATTGAAGGTCGCCCAGCGCGCTGGCACATTCCCATCCAAGAAGTCATCTAGCGCCCCAATGTCGAGGTCGTAGACGGCCTCATCGTCCTTGCAATACAGATACATCCCCTCGCTCTCATCTGAAGTAAGCGCAAGGTATCGCTCAGGAACATGGTATCGATCGCGGACATAGTCTGTCTGATCGGGTATCGCTGGTATCGCTGGTCCTTCGATATCAAGAAGCTCTGCTACAGGGCGTGGGCTTACAAAGCTCCCTTGATATTTCAGATAGAACTCGCCAAATTCGGAACCCGAGTCTATGCCCAAACTGCGGAGCACTTGCTCTGCCGATTTCGGATCAGTTCGAGTCACGTCACCGGTGGCCGTAGCCAGATGCGATTCAACCTTCGATGGAATCATCACTTACACCCTCCATTCCTAGACTCATTGGCAGCAGCAGCGCGATCTTTCCAATATTGATTTCTGTCTACGTCGAACGCGCTCCGGTCCACTGGGAAATCTGGATTCTTTTGACTCCCGAACGGATGCAGCGCCTCCCGGCCGGCGCCGCTTGCCGCTCTATGCGTGCTAGTCGTTACCTCAAATAGCGGACCTATCGATTGTTGACGCGAATGGTGCAACTGAATTTGTTGCGGTACACCATCCTTCATCATGAAAGGCGCTCCACCTTCCATCGCTCGCTGCAAATTCGTCTTTCCCCGGTGCTCCATATCCCAGTCGATATCTTGCTGGAAAACAGTGTACGAAAGACCTGTCCCTCTCTTACACGGCCCCCATGTCGTCTTCTTGAAGCGGCTCAACCCCAATGGATCAATCCACAGCGTCGGGTTAGGCGCGTACTGATAGACATTGATGCCGCCAGCGAGCCCGATCGGGTCTTTCGAGATGAACCGTCCGCTACTCGGATCATAGTATCGGTGCCGGTTATAGGCGAGCCCCGACTCCTCATCAACCTGCTGCCCCTGAAACCGCAACGAATTCCGCGCCACGATCCCCGCCGCCTTCGAGGCCCGCGCAATCACCTCCCGCGCTTCCCCCCACGCCTTGTACGACGCCTCCCACACCACGTCCCCATAGTCATCCGTGAGAAGCTGCGGCGTGCCGATCTGGTCACAGTGGTAATAGAACAGCTTCGCGCCGGCCCGCCGTTCCGGCACCTTCTGAAGCGGGTCCTCCTCCGGCACATACCGGTCGGTACTCTTCCACTCCGGCGTCTCGATCCCTTCGACCGGCTCGGCCACGTACTGCGCCAGCGGCACGAACGTGCCCGGCTCGTAGATATAGTGCGTCCCGCGCTCGCCATCGCTTTCATACGCCAGCGTGTCGCCGTCCCACCCGAACACCGTGCGCTCGCCGTTCACCTCCTTCGCGATCCGCCGACCGAACGCGTCGTAGAAATACCGTGACTGGCTCTGCCTCGACGCCTCGGCAACCCGCGCCGACAGCAGGCGATTGAATTCGTCCCACTCGTATTCCTGCTCGCCCGCCGGCGTGCGTTTGCGCACCAGGTTCCCGCGCGCGTCGTACTCGAAGTGCGTCCCCGCATATGACTTCAACAGATTGCCCAGCACCTTCGGCACATCGACCGGCAGCGTGCTCTCCGCCCTGACCGGGCTCGGCCGCGACGCCGGCACCTCTCTTGCCTGCACCGGATCGACGATGTTGCTCGCCGGATCGAACGCAAACCGCTCCTTCGCGACCGGGCTGATCGCCTCGATCAACCGGCCGACCGGATCGTACCGATAGTCCGTCCCGCCCTTGCGGCTGTCCTCGATGCGCGACAACTGCCCCGCCGCACCGTAGCGATACCGCCGCTCGACCAACGGCGCCGGCGACGTCGACCGCTGAACCGTCTGCTGCAACACCCGCCCCGCCGGATCGTAGGCCGTGCGCTGCCCGACTTCGCTCGACAGCACGCGCACCGTTTCCCGGTGCAGGTCGTCGCGCTCGAACTGCACGCGCTCCTCGCCGTCCAGCAGCATCCCATGCACGTGCCCCGAGCCATACATCAGCCAGTCGACCGTGTGGCCATCCGGGCGCACGGTCTTCCGCCGATTGCCGAGTTCGTCGTATTCGTGGTGCCACACATAGCTGCGCCGCTCGCCGAACAGGTCGTAAGCGTGATGTTCGCGCACCAGATTGCCGACAGGATCGAAGAAGAACTGGACGCGGCTGTATCGATTCACCGCCTCGATCAACCGGCCGCCCGGATCGTAGGCAAAGCGCTCGTCGCGCTCCCCGGCAACCCGCTTCAGCAGGCGGCCGTACGCGTCCGAATCGATCGACGTCACGCACCCCGCCTCATCGACGGAAGCGAGGCTGCCGCTTTCCTGATCGTATCCATAGCGCGTGGACTTCCCGTCGAAGCCAACTTCCTCGATCAGGCGCCCCGCCGGGTCGTAGCGGAACTGGTACGTCGCAAGGTTCGCATCGGTCAGCACGCTCAGCCGGCCCAGGCGATCGTAGCGATACGCCAGCGTCTGCCCGAGCGCATCGGCGCGGCTCGCGATCCGGCCGGCGGCATCGTAGCTGTATCCGGTCGACCGGTTGAGCTGATCGGTATGCCGCAGCAGCCGCCCCTCGGCATCGTATTGCACCCGCTCGACGCCGGCGGGCGAACGAATCTCGGCCAACTGCCCGTTCGGGCCATAACCATAGGCAACCACGCCGCCGGACGCGTCTTTCGATTCGGACACGCGGCCAACGTCGTCGTACCGCCACTCCGTCTTCTTTCCGGAACAATCGGTATAGCTCGCCAATTGCCCCGCGTCGGTGTATTCGATCGACTTCGAGCCGCCCTTGGCATCGGTGATCGTCACCGGCAGCCCCTGGTCGTTGTAGCCGTACTTCGTCGCGTGCGCGAGCGGATCGATCTCCTCGACGAGATTGCCCGCATCGTCGTACTTCCGCTGCCACGCATGCCCGTTCGGATCGACGAGGCGAACCATCTGGTCCTTGTCGTCGTATGCCATCTCGACGACGCTGCCGTCCGCGCGCTCATGCTGAACGAGATTGCCGCGTGCGTCGTACTCCATCCGTTCGATGCCGCCGTCCTGCCGGATGTGCAGCACCAGATTGTGATGGGCGTCGCGCCGGAACCACTCCTGGTTGCCGTCCGGATAGACGATCCGGTACACGTAGCCGTGGATGTTGAAGTAGTACCGCGTCATCTGGCCCAGTGCATCGGTCACATAGGTCAGGCGGATGTTCGGGTTCCACGCGAGCCGGATATCGAGGCTGCCGTCGTCCGCGTATTCGCGGATGCACTTCGCGTCCGCATTGTCGTCCGCATCCGCGCCGTCCCACTCGAGCGTCATCCCGCGCCCCGTGCGATCGGTATAGCGCGTCACGAGATGGCGATGGTACTGATAGGTCCGGGTGTTGCGATGGCGATCGGCCGCGCGCACGAGATCGCCTTCGCCGTCGTATTCGTAGCTCGCCAGGGCGCGGCGCCCGCCGTCCTTCAGCACCTGCTCGATCTGCACGATGCGGCCATGCTTGTCGTGCTCGAACGCGAGCACGTTGCCGCTCGCGTCGATCAGGCGCGCGAGGCGATCGAGCGTATCGTAGTCGAGCGTGATCGTGTTGCCTGCGCGGTCCTTCTGCATCGCGAGCCGGAACGCGTCGCCGCGGCGCTCGTACACGTGCAGCGCGGCGTGGCCGTAGGCGATCGTCACCCACGTCTCGTCGAGACGCGACAGCGTCAGGTTCTCCGACAGGTCGTCGTGCACCGCGCCGGCCGCGAGCGCCGGATAGTCGATGCTGCGCCCTTCCGCATCGCGATAGACCCACCGCCCGTTCTCGATATCGATCCGGGTCGTATACGGCGTAATCCAGCGCGCGCCCAGTTCGCCATCGTCATACGCGGAGAGCCGCGAACGATACGTACGCTCCCAGACGAGCGGCAGCGCGCCCGGCAACTCGAAATCCACGTGCGAGAACGTTTCGTCGCCGAACGCGAAATCGATCGAGGCCGGCGACGCACCCAGCCCGCATGCCTTGCATCCGCTCTTCCCCGGCCCCTCCGCCGGCGCCTGACCGTTGGTCTTCTCGAGCCCCTCCTGCTCCCGCGTCTTCTTCGCCTGACTCTTCCCGCCCGCCTTGACGTCCGCACTCTGCTCGTGAAGCTTCGCGCGTGCCTTGACGCGCCCAACAGCCTCGATCAGCTGCAAAACCAGCCACATCATCTTGCCTTCCTCGCTGCCGGCGAGCGAACGGATCGACGTCGCGATCTTCGGCGCTTCGGTCCGAAGGAAGGTCACCGTGCCGCGAAACGGCTCGAGCCAGGCATCCGGCGCGAGTTTCGCCATCGTGCCCGCCGTCTTGTTGGCGACCTTCTTGCCGAGCGCCTTCGTGCCCTCGTACGCGAACTGGATGCCGTCACCCACCCGACTGGGGCTGTACCAGGGCCTGTTGTCCGCCATCTTCTTCGCGAGCTGCTGCTGGCGCTTCAGATTGGCGTTGGCATCGAAGAGCTGTCCGTGCAGCGCCTTGTCCATGCCGGTCGCCAGCGCGAGCATCAGCTCCTCGCACTTCGACGCGCATCCGTTGAGCAGTTCGACGAGGCCGACCTTCAACTTGTTGAGAAAATCCTCGATCTCGGTCGCGCAAGTCGCGTTGATGTGCGTAACCAGCACGGAGATGATCGCCGCGCCGAGATTGTTGCGCGTCATCAGCAATTCGTGACGAACGAGTGCGAGCAGCGGGCGCGCCGACATCCGGAATGGCGCGAGCGTCGGCGGAATCGGAATGATGCCGAGCAGGTTGATCGCGAGGCTCATGTAGTCGAGCACCTGGCCGCCGCGCTTCTCGACGATTTCGGCGATATCGCCGAGCGCGTCAACCATTGCCATGATGTTGCCGACAATCGGCACCGCACCGGCAAACGTCTTCACGTCCTCAAACGTGATGTGGTTGCCGCTGATCTTGCGCAACCACGCATCAAAGCGGTTGCCGACTGCCGCGACGTCCTTGGCCGAAACATCGCTGAGCCAGGTAACGGCCTGTTCCTTCTCGGCGCCCGGCGGAAGTTGTTGTGCCATGTCGTTCTTCGTTCAAATCGCGATTTGTTGTTCTAGACGGCTGATACGCCGCCCTCTCAGGATTTCAGCGGTCCGCCGAACCCACTGGTCGGCAGTTTCATACCAGTGGCACCGGCAGCCGATGCCACCGTCGTGGCGCCCTTGCCGGCGATCCCTGCAACACCCGGCAGCACACCCTGCAACGCCCCGGATGCCGCGTTCGCAGCAGGCGCGGCCAACGCCGCGAGCCCGCCCTGACGCGCGGCCTGCACCATTCCGGCCACCTGCTTCGCGGCGCTGCCCAGACTCGAAGCCGTCTGCAATGCAGACACCGCGCCTGCACCACCTAGCGCACCAGCCGCAGCCGGCAACGCAGAGCTTGCCAGTCCGCCCAGCGCAGCACCGGCACCACCTCCACTCGCCAGCCCCATCGCAGCCGTCGCCGCCGCGGGCGCCATCCCCTTCAACTGGCTGGCGAGCTGCCCGGTCGCCGCCGCCTGCGCGACCTCCGGCGACGGTGCGACCGGCTCCGCCGGCCACTTCGCTTCCTTGAAATAATTCGCCGGTTGATCCGACTCGCGCGGATCCTTCCCGAACTCGACGCGCACCGCCCCCGGTGGCAGCCCGCTCACAACCGTATACCCGCTGTTGTCGAGCGCCCCCTTCTTCAGCACCGCACCGTTCACGTCTCTCACCGTGAACAACCCGCCCTTCACCGCCTCGCCGTTCACATACTTGTGAAACAGCTCCAACTGCCCCGGCTGATCCGGCCTTGGACTCGGCAACGGATACCCCATGCTCGCCGGCCCCGCGAACGTATGCGACGCCCCCTTCACATCCACCGCCCCCGGCGTATGGATCTCGATGTTCCCGCCTTGAATGCGGATATACCCGCCACCGCTCGTCAGCAGAATCCCCTGATCGGCCGCGATCTCGATCCGGTCCGTCGCCGACACCACCTTCACCGCCTTTTGCGCGGTCACCTCGATGTTGTCCGACTGCGCCTGGATCTCGACCTTGCCCTTGCCCGCGAACAGCTTCATCCCCGCGTTCTGCACGAACAGGCTCAGCTTCTGCCCGATGCTCCCGATCAGAGACTTGCCCGCCGCAACGTGCACGCTCTGTCCGCTCGCCACGTTCACGTGATCGTTCGCGGCCACATGCACCGACTGCTGCGTCGACATCCCGATCCCTGACGGGCTGCCGAACAGCATCACCGGCTCCTTGAACGCGTTCGCGTTGCCCGTCCCGCCGTTCGCCGTGCGTCCGCCCGACGATGTGCCCGATGCGCTGTCCTGCGTCGCATCGGTGAACGCGCGCATCGTGTCGTGCGCGTCCTTCAGGCTTTCCGCCTGATGCTGCTCGCTCACACCCGACATCGCCTCGACGAGGCTCTCGCCCGTCACGAGCTGCTCCTGCGCCTCCTTCACGTCGAGCGGCTGGCTGTTCGCCGCCTTCGGATGCGTGGTCACATAGAGCCCCTGGCTCGCCCGCACGGCGCCATACGCATCCGAGCGCAAATCGAACCCGCTGCCGAGATACGACCCGCGCGAATTGCCGCTCTGGTCGATGATGTAGCCCAGATGCAGCAGGCTGTTCGCGCTGCTGCTCATCAGCTGCACGCGGTTCTGCCCGGTCGCGTCGTCCATCACGAGCTGGTTGTAGCCGCCGCCCGAATACTCCTTCGACCGATACCCGGAAAGAATCCCGTCGGAATGCCATTGCGGCTGGTTCGCGCCGTTGTACACGCGCCCGACCGCCAGCGGCCGGTCGCAGTCGCCGCCGACGTAATCGATCAGCACTTCCTCGCCGATGCGCGGCACGTGCACGCCGCCGTAGCCGCCGCCCGTATCCGACTGCACGACACGCACCCAGCACGACGCATTCTCGTCGCCGGGATTCAACCGGTCCCACACGAACTGCACGCGAATCCGGTTCAGCTCGTCGGTATAAACCTCTTCGCCCTGCGGCCCGACGACGATGGCCGTCTCGAGATGCATCTCCGGCTTGTGATGCTCGAACGGGCTGCGATACGGCACGCTCACGCGTTGCGCTTCGACTTCGACGAGATAGAAGCCGACGGAACCGTCATGGTGCGGCACGCGAAACGCGGGATCGGCGCCGTGGCCATCCTGCACCTGCGCCAACGCTTCGCGCAGACTATATGGAAAGTCCGCGGCGTCGCTTGCGACAGGCAGGTTGTTCTCGATCCACCACGCCACCTCGATCGCGGCAAACTCGCGCTGATCGGCTGGATCGCGGTCATGCACGGGATGATCGGCAAGCGTGAAGCGCCGGCCGGCATCGATCGCGCGCACACCGCCTGTGGCATGGAAACGCTTCGCCTGCGACTCCCACTCCTCCATCCTGACCTTCGTCAGATGGTCACCGCGCGTCTGGTCGAGATACGTGTAGGCGCCGGTGTATTCGTAGACTTCGAGCTGATCCGGCAACTCGCCCTGGCCGCCCATCGTCGGCAGCGACGTGCCTTTCGGGTTCGACGGCTGCGAAGGATTCTTGTAGTCGAACGTGCGCGTGGTGCGCGTCACGCTCTGCAGCATGCGCGTACCCGACCATTGCGTGAACGCGTCAGCTTCGCTGGCCGCGCCGCCGCGATAAAAGCGCACGGTTTCCGGCGACAGCGGCGCGAACGCCTGCAGGTTGTCGGTGATGACGAGCGTATGCGACTTGCCGTCGTCGGCCTGCTGCCATGCGCAGTAGAGCCCTTCGCTCTCCATCAGCCGATGCACGAAATGCCAGTCGGTGTCGTGCTGGCGCGTGTACGACCGGCTCGGCAGCGGCTTCGACAGCGCGAAGCGGAAATGCCCCTGTGCCTGCGGGTGCTTGTTCAGCACGTCGGAGATGATCTGGTCGACGGTCGTGTCGTTCCAGAGTCGTTGATCGCGACGGAACTTGAGGAAATGGGTGAAATCGGCGAACGCGAGCTGATAGGTCGTGAGCCCGCCATCGGCGCCCAATCGGCGCGCGGTATGCACGTACCCGTTGATCGGCCGGTAGCCGAGATCGCCCTGCTGGATCCACAACGTGACAGGCTGTGCGATCAGCTTTTTAAGCTCCACATTACTGTCGGTCGACAGCACGTCGAGCGTGAACTCGTACGCGCGCCCGATACGCGAGCGGCCGACCGCCCGCTGAACGGTCAGGACGTTGGCCCCCAATGGCGTATCGAGCTTCAACAACCGGTCCTGCTGAAGCAATCCGCCGCGCAATGCGGCGATTGTGTTCTGCATGTTCATGGCAACGGCCTTTCTTCTTCTGACGCGCCCTCGGATGGCGCAGTATTCGATTTCTTCCGCGCGATTTTACAGACAAATTACGGCACGATTTGAAAAAATGACCTGATTTAAAAGAACATTTTCTCGACAATCGAAACCAGTCAGCGCGGGTCAGGCAGGCCGATTGCACGCCGCCAACCGGCCGACGCGTGACGATTCCATCGGCTGTTTGTCGTCCGCAGCGCCCCATGAAATCGCTTTCAATCAGGGCCAATTCGACTTCCGGTGCGTCCCGGTTGCGAGTAGTGTCTACGTGCCTGTATTGCGGCCCGCCGCGCCCGGCGCTCCCCCACACCACGCTGACTACTGGAGATCTGCGATGAAACGTTCGAAGTTCCTGCTGTCGGGCCTGCTGCTCGCGTCGGCCCTCGGCTTCACGGCCGTCGCCGCTCACGCGGACGACCTGCTCGATTCGGTGAAGAAAGCCGGTGTGCTGCGCGTCGGCCTCGAAGGCACGTATCCGCCGTTCAACTCGCGCGGGACGTCGGGGCAACTCGAGGGATTCGACGTCGACGTCGCGAACGCGGTCGCCGGCAAGCTCGGCGTGAAGACGCAGTTCGTCCCGACCGAATGGAGCGGCATCATCGCCGGCCTGCAAGCCGGCAAGTTCGACGTGATCGTCAACCAGGTCACGATCACGCCGCAGCGCAAGGAAGCGCTCGACTTCAGCGAGCCATACACGTACTCGGCCGCGCAGCTGATCCAGCGCAAGGACGACACGCGCAACTTCAAGTCGCTCGACGACTTCAAGGGCAAGAAGCTCGGCGTGACGCTCGGCACCAACTATGACCAGATGGCGCGCACCGTGCCGGGCATCGAGGTGCAGACGTATCCGGGCGCGCCGGAGAAGCTGCGCGACCTCGCCGCGGGCCGGATCGAGGCGACGCTCGACGATCGTCTGATGCTGCCGTACATGATCAAGACGTCGAACCTGCCGCTGCGCGCGGGTGCGGTGCTGAACGGCGGCAAGCAGGAAATGGCGATCCCGTTCCGCAAGGGCAACCCGAAGTTCGAGAAGGCGATCAACGACGCGCTCGACTCACTGCACAAGGACGGCACGCTGAAGAAGATCTCGATGCACTGGTTCGGCAGCGACGTGACCGTGCCGGTCGCACAGTAAGCAGCCCGGCGCTTCAACGCGTCACGCCCTTCGTCTCGATGAAGGCGTGACGCTTCCCCTCAAGCCGCTTCGTCGAAGCGCGCCAGCAGCATCTGGCCGATCGGTGTCAGCGCCGGACGCGCGGCCACGGCATTCATGCGCACCTGCGTATCGTCGACCAGCCGCTTCTCGACCAGCACGGCAAAGGCCGGATTCGACGGATCGACGCTGTCCGGCGCACGCGCAACGCGCAACAGCATCGAGAATTCATGCGGACTCAGCATGGTCCCTGTCTCCTGATCGTCCGCGGTCCGGTTCGAACCGTCGTCGATCGTATTTTCGAATGAAATGGCGCGATGCATGACCGCTGCGCCGCCGGGAGCGAGATCCCGATCGGCCCCCACCTGCGACGCGGGCACGTCGTCGCGAGCGGGTCGCGCACGTTCCCGGTCCGGCGGTGCCGCCGCGACGGGAACGTGCAACGTTATGGTCGCGTCATGACGCGACCGTGACAGGAAAACGGGGCGCAAATCGGTGCGCGCCACACACGGTTTCGGTTCGGTGCCCCGACGATTGACGAAGACGGGCCGCATCGCTTGTCAGGCCGCCAGTTGCCCGCTCGCAAGCCGTTTCGCACCCTTCATCGCGGATCGACCGAATACGGGAAACTCCCATGCTTCGATCCGTTCGCATGGCGCATGCGGCGCACGACCACGTTCGGCGCGCGCCCGAGCGTCATCCCGACGAGCACGCCCCATACCGCGAACGACAGCATCACGAAGCCACTCGTCGCGGCCCACGGCGCGTGCACGGCGACCGCGTAATGGATGCCGGTTTCGGCGACGAACGTCAGCATCAACGTGACGAGCAGGCTCGCGTCGCCGGGCAGACGCAAGCGCGGGACGATGCGCTCGCACAGGCAGCGCAAGCGTGGGACGCCACACAGATCCGCTGGCTAACATAGGCGTGAAAGATGCAACGCGTCTCATATCGGTCAACGACATGCTGTACCTCCAGACATCGGAGAAATACACGGAAGTCGTCACGGCCGGCGAACGGCTCGTGATTCGCACGCCGCTCAAGGAACTGATGCAGCGGCTCGATCCGGAGCGGTTCGCGCAGGCGCATCGCGGCGTGATCGTCGCGTACGCAGCGATCGATCGTGTCGAGCGCGATCTGTTGGGACGGTTGCGGATTCGCGTGCACGGGCAGCGGGAGATGCCGCCGGTCAGTCGTGCGTATGCGGGTTGTTCGGGGAGATGCGATGTTATCTGCCTCCATGCGCTGCCCCCTGAGGGATGACGCTACCGCCATGCCGTTCGCCGGCGCGCGGTTCAATTACAGGCGTCGAGCCCGAGCACACCCGTTCGCAGCATCACGCGTCCCTTGTTCTTGATGAACGACAGGCTGTATGCGCGAATGCGCTGCCCGGCCACGCACTGGGCACGGCTTGTATCGATCGAGTAATTGAATTCGGAAACGCACTGCCCGACGGGGAGCGTCGACGACGTACGCACGGCATCGGGGCTGTGGTCGTGTCCGGGATAGAACAGATATGCCGAGTCATGCGCGTTCTTGAACGACCCGAACACGTCCGGATGCTGTGCCAGGAATGTGGCAACAGCACGCGCCCGTGCCGGACCGCTCGTCATGGCCGCAAGCGACTGCGACAGTTCCGTGATGTTGGTCCCCAGCGAAAACGTCGGCGCCGCATACGTCGCGAAACCGTCCGGCGACGGGAATGTCGCCCAGAAGTTGCGATCCATCTCCTGGACTTCGGCTTGCGTCAGACAGTCTTGCGCCAACGGTCGGGAAAACGCGGCAGTACTACCACCTGCCAGTACCGAAACCAAGACGGTGAAGCACCACATCTTACCGATCTGCATTTTTCTTTTTCTGGGCAAAGGGAACGCGACCGCAGAAACGACAAAGGGCCGGGAGACAAGATCTCCCGGCCCTTCGTTCAATTTGGTGCCGGCTGCAGGACTCGAACCCGCCACCTGATGATTACAAATCAACTGCTCTACCAGATGAGCTAAGCCGGCGTAGCGCGAGATTCTACCTCATTTCACGATCTTGAGGCGAGGTCTGCTGCCACCTTTTGCACCGTCGCCATCGCCGTCGGTTTTCGGCGGCTCGTCGGCGCCTTCGGAGGGTTCCTCGTTCGCGCCGCTGTCGGCAACCGGCGTCAACGCAGCAGGCGATTCGTCGCGCTGCGCATCATCCGTCTGCACAGCTTCATCGTCGAACGCACCCGAATCCGCGCCTTCGCCCGCAACCGCATCGACCTGGAACGCCATGCCCTGCCCGTTCTCGCGCGCATAGATCGCAAGCACGTTGGCAACCGGAATCTCGATCTTGTGCGCCTTCCCGGAGAACCGGGCCGTGAACTCGATCCACTCGTTGCCCATCTGCAACTGGCTCGTCGCCTCGAAGCTGATGTTGAGCACGATCTCGCCGTCACGCACGAACTGACGCGGCACGCGCGTCGAGTTGTCGACCCTCACCGCGATATGCGGCGTGTAACCGTTATCGGTGCACCACTCGTACAGCGCGCGCAGCAGATAAGGCTTCGTTGAAATCTCTTGCATCACAATCCTCGAACCCGGAGCGGGGGCGCGGCATGCCGCGCCGCCCTCTCCGTCATGCACTCATTGCACCATCAACGACGCATGACCTTTTCGGACGGCGTCAGTGCTTCGATGTAGGCCGGACGGCTGAAGATCCGCTCGGCGTACTTCATCAGCGGCGCAGCGTTCTTCGACAGCTCGATGCCGTAGTGATCCAGACGCCACAGCAGCGGCGCGATCGCGACGTCGAGCATCGAGAATTCCTCGCCGAGCATGTACTTGTTCTTCACGAAGATCGGCGCGAGCTGCGTCAGGCGATCGCGGATCGCGAGGCGTGCCTTCTCGTGGTTCTTCTCTGCTGCCTTGCCCTTCTCGTTCTCGAGCGTGCTGACGTGGACGAACAGTTCCTTCTCGAAGTTGAGCAGGAACAGGCGTGCACGTGCGCGCTGCACGGGGTCGGCCGGCATCAGTTGCGGATGCGGGAAGCGCTCGTCGATGTACTCGTTGATGATGTTCGATTCGTACAGGATCAGGTCGCGCTCGACCAGGATCGGCACCTGACCGTACGGGTTCATCACCGAAATGTCTTCCGGCTTGTTGAACAGGTCGACGTCACGGATTTCGAAGTCCATGCCCTTCTCGAACAGCACCAGCCGGCAACGCTGGGAGAACGGGCAAGTTGTGCCGGAATACAGAACCATCATGTTTGCGTTTCCTCAAAAAAGCCGAGGGCCGGCACGCGGCGAACCCCTTCCGGGGTTCCACCTTGCGCCGGCCCCACGCCGGTCAGGCGTGATTACTTGATATCTTTCCAGTACGCGGCATTGAGCCGCCAGGCCAGGAAAGTCAGGACACCGAGAAAGATCAGCACCCATACGCCGAGGCGTTTGCGGGTCTGCTGAGCCGGCTCGGACATCCAGGTCATGTACGCCACCAGGTCGGCAACCGCAGAATCATAATCCACCGCGGACAATGTCCCCGGTGTGACCTGCTGGAAGCCGACGAGCGTATGGGCCTTCTCGCCCGTCTCCTCGTCCGTCTTGTCTTCGAATTTGGCAGTGCGCTGCCCCTGCAGCTGCCACAGTACATGGGGCATGCCGACGTTCTCGAACACCGCGTTGTTCCAGCCGCTCGGCCGCGTATCGTCGCGGTAGAAACTCCGCAGATACGTATACAGCCAGTCGCGGCCGCGCGCGCGCTCCTCGACCGACAGGTCGGGCGGCGAGGTGCCGAGCCAGTTCTTCGCGTCTTCGGGCCGCATCGCGACGGACATCGTGTTGCCGACCTTGTCGGTCGTGAACAGGAGATTCTTTTCGATCTCCTTCTGGGATATGCCCAGATCCGTCAGACGGTTGTAGCGCATCAGGTTCGCGCTGTGGCAGTTCAGGCAATAGTTTACAAACAATTGCGCGCCGTGCTGAAGCGAAACGAGATTTTCCGTGTTATCGGGCGCCCGGTCGAGCGGAAAATTACCTTCCGCCCGAACCGCCGGCGCCACCAGCAGTGCGCACGCCGTCGCCCCGATCAGCGCGAGTGTCGAAAGCAGTTTCTTCATGTCGTTCTCTCCTCGCTCACGTTAATGGGGCTTGAAGCGCACCCGCTCCGGCGGCTGCTTGAACGTGCCAAGCGGCGTCCAGACGGGCATGCCGAGGAAGAACGCGAAGTAGATCAGCGCACAGGCCTGCGCGATCAGTGTCGAGGCCGGGGATGGCGGTCGCGTGCCGAGGAACCCGAGGGTCAGGAACGCCACGACGAAGATCCCGAGGAACACCTTGTGGAACAGCGGCCGGTAGCGGATCGACTTCACCGGGCTGCGGTCGAGCCACGGCAGGAAGAACAGCGTGATAACCGCCGAACCCATTACGACGACACCCCAGAACTTCGACTCCGTCAGGTACATGAACACGACGATCGCCGCGGCCAGCACCGGCAGGCCAACCTTCCACTTGCCGCGCGCGCGGATCAGCGCGAGCACGCCGAGCAGCGCAATCACGATCATCAGCACGATCTTGAACGGGTCGGTGGTCGCACGCAGCATCGCGTAGAACGCGGTGAAGTACCAGACCGGCGCGATCTCGGGCGGCGTCTGCAGCGGATTCGCCGGGACGAAGTTGTTCGCCTCGAGGAAGTAGCCGCCCATCTCCGGCGAGAAGAACACGATCAGCGCGAACACCATCAGGAACCCGCACACGCCGAGGAAATCGTGCACCGAGTAGTACGGGTGGAACGGGATGCCGTCGAGCGGAATGCCGTTCTCGTCCTTCTTCGCCTTGATCTCGATACCGTCCGGGTTGTTCGACCCCACTTCGTGCAGCGCGACGAGGTGCGCGATCACGAGGCCGACCAGCACGAGCGGAATCGCGATCACGTGGAACGCGAAGAAGCGGTTCAGCGTGACGTCCGACACGACGTAGTCGCCGCGAATCCACAGCGACAGGTCAGGGCCGACGAACGGGATCGCCGAGAACAGGTTGACGATCACCTGTGCGCCCCAGAACGACATCTGGCCCCACGGCAGCAGGTAGCCGAAGAACGCCTCGGCCATCAGGCACAGGAAGATCGCGCAGCCGAAGATCCACACGAGTTCGCGCGGCTTGCGGTACGACCCGTAAAGCAGCCCGCGGAACATGTGCAGATAAACGACCACGAAGAACATCGACGCGCCCGTGGAGTGCATGTAGCGGATCAGCCAGCCCCACGGCACCTCGCGCATGATGTACTCGACCGACGCGAACGCGAGCGTCGAGTCGGGCTTGTAGTTCATCGTCAGGAAAATGCCCGTGACGATCTGGTTGACGAGCACCAGCAGCGCGAGGGAGCCGAAGAAGTACCAGAAGTTGAAGTTCTTCGGCGCGTAGTACTCGGAAACGTGCTTCTTCCAGGTGGACGTGAGCGGGAAGCGCTGATCGATCCAGCCGGTGAGACCTGTCGTGGAGACTTCCTTGTTGTCGGCCATCACGCTTCTCCTTTCTCGTCCTTGCCGATCACGAGGGTCGTTGCCGACGTGAACATGTAGGGCGGGATGTCGAGATTCTGAGGCGCCGGTTTGTTCTTGAACACACGGCCGGCGAGGTCGTAGGTCGAACCATGGCACGGGCAGAGGAAACCGCCCGGCCAGTCGTCCGGCAGGTTCGGCTGCGGACCCGGCGTGAAGCGTTGGCTTGGCGTGCAGCCGAGGTGCGTACACACGGCCATCACGACGAGAATGTTCTTGCGATCGGCCCGCGAGCGATATTCGTTCGCGCAATACGCGGGCAACGGCATCGTATAGGGCTTTTCAGTGGTCGGATCGGCCACTTCCTTGTCGGCCTTGACCACGTCGGCCAGCATCGCATCGGTGCGGTTCAGGATCCACACCGGCTTGCCGCGCCACGGCACGGTCACCATTTCACCGGGCTTCAGCCCGCTGATGTCGACTTCGACCGGTGCACCGGCCGCTTTCGCTTTCGCGGACGGCGCAAGCGACGCCGCGAAAGGTATGACGGTGGCTACGCCTCCCACGCCACCTGCTACGGATGTCGCAATCAGCCAGGTACGGCGGCCGCTGTCGACGCGTTTCTCTTCCTTGTCTCGCATCACACGCCCCACTTCTGAGTTGGATTTTCCGTCACGACTTTCCATTCCGCCGCTAGTTTGCTCGAATGGAGCCGCCATTTACAAGGCCCGGAGATGAAAATCCCTTCGAAGTGATTGATAGTCAAGGGTTTTCCCCCACTATCGGAGCGATTAAATCATTTCGCTTTTAAGCATCCACTACATTGCGAAATTTCGATGCGCTGCCGCAAATCCGATATTCAGACCGGGTTATGGATATCGATAAAAAGGTGTTCGATATCGAATTCTTCGGACAAGTGGGCGCCAAGTGCCTGGATTCCGTAGCGCTCGGTCGCATGGTGCCCTGCCGCAACGAACGCGACGCCGCTCTCGGCGGCCGTGTGCGTCACGTATTCGGACACCTCGCCGGTCAGGAACACATCCGCCCCGGCCTCGATCGCCGCGTCGAAATAGCTTTGCGCGGCGCCCGTGCACCACGCGATGCGGCGCAGCTGCATGTCCAGATCGCCGAGCACGAGCGGCGTACGGCCGAGCGTGCGCTCGACCTTCGCAACGAAGTGCTCGAGCGTGACCGGCATCGGCAGCGTCGCCATCCAGCCGAGGTCGCCTTCGCCGAAACGCTGCTCGCCGATCAGGCCGAGCCGCTCGCCGAGCTGCGCGTTGTTGCCGAATTCGGGATGCGCGTCGAGCGGCAGGTGGAACGCGAACAGGTTCAGGTCGTTCGCGAGCAGCAGCTTCAGGCGCTGGTACTTGCGGCCGGTGATCTGCGGCGGCTCGTTGCGCCAGAAATAGCCGTGATGGACGAGCACGGCATCTGCCCCCCATTCGAGCGCGGCTTCGAGAAACGCGACCGACGCCGTCACGCCAGTGGCGATCTTCTCGATCTTGCGGCGCCCCTCGACCTGGAGGCCATTCGGGCAATAGTCCTTGAAGCGCGCGGTTTCAAGGGTATTGTTCAAGTACAATTCAAGTTCGATCCGATCCATATAAACCTCTAATCCATTCAGATGCTTAGACGCTTCTGGCTGTTCTTCGCGCAGGCGGTTACCGTGCTGCTCGCGCTGATGTTCATCGTCGTGACGCTCAAGCCGCAATGGCTGCAACGGCAAGGACAGCTCGGCAAGCAGCTCGCCACGCCGATCGTTGCGCTGCGGGAAGTCGCGCCGGGCATCGGCGGTGCGCCGGCGACCACGTCGTACGCCGAAGCCGCGCAGAAGGCGATGCCGGCCGTCGTCAACGTCTTCTCCAGCAAGGACGGCTCGCTGCCGCCCGACCCTCGCGCGAAAGATCCGCTGTTCCGCTACTTCTTCGGCGACCGCAACGCCCGCAAGCAGCAGGACGAACCAGCCGCCAACCTCGGCTCGGGCGTTATCGTGAGCCCTGAAGGTTACATTCTAACGAACCAGCACGTCGTGGACGGCGCGGACCAGATCGAAGTCGCGCTCGCCGACGGCCGCACGGCCACCGCGAAAGTAATCGGCAGCGATCCCGAAACCGATCTCGCCGTGCTCAAGATCAACATGACGAACCTGCCGACGATCACGCTCGGCCGCTCCGACCAGTCGCGGGTCGGCGACGTCGTACTCGCGATCGGCAACCCGTTTGGCGTCGGCCAGACGGTCACGATGGGGATCATCAGCGCGCTCGGCCGCAATCACCTCGGCATCAACACGTTCGAGAACTTCATCCAGACCGATGCGCCGATCAATCCCGGCAACTCGGGCGGTGCGCTGGTCGACGTGAACGGCAACCTGCTCGGCATCAACACGGCGATCTACTCGCGCTCGGGCGGCTCGCTCGGCATCGGCTTCGCGATCCCCGTATCGACCGCGCGCACGGTGCTGGAGAGCATCATCACGTCCGGCTCGGTCACGCGCGGCTGGATCGGCGTCGAACCGCAGGACGTCACGCCGGAGATCGCCGAGTCGTTCGGGCTGACCCAGAAATCGGGCGCGATCGTCGCCGGCGTGCTGCAGGGCGGCCCGGCCGACAAGGCCGGCATCAAGCCAGGCGACATCCTGGTCTCGGTCAACGGCGACGAGATCACCGACACCACGAAGCTGCTGAACACCGTCGCGCAGATCAAGCCCGGCACGCCGACCAAGGTGCACGTCGTGCGCAAGGGCAAGGAGTTCGACGTGAACGTGGTGATCGGCAAGCGCCCGCCGCCACCGAAGCAGACGCTCGACGAGCAGGACAGCGATACCGAGTGACGTCAGGCGAGCGGCGTGCAGCCGCATGCCGGACACGTCAGAAACGAAAAAGGGCAGCCGGTTGGCTGCCCTTTTGCTTTGCATCGAAAGATCATCTTGTTGCCGGGAGGATGGCCTCGCCATCCGCTTTCCGACCAACTACGCCATTAGGCTTTGCTCAAGCCTGGCGCCGGAAGCCCGGCCGCCGCGCACCGCCCGGTGCACTGCCATCAACTGGCGGCTTCGCCGTTCTCCGCCTCGCCTTCCTCGGCCGGCTTCTTCGGCACGAAGAACCGCGCGGCCAGCAGCCCGATCTCGAACAGCACGACCAGCGGGAGCGCGAGCATCAGTTGCGAGAAGACGTCCGGCGGCGTGACGACCGCCGCGACGACGAACGCGCCGACGATCACGTACGGCCGCATCTCTTTCAGCTTCTTCAGCGACAGCACGCCCATCCGGACGAGCAGCACGACGACGATCGGCACCTCGAACGTGACCCCGAACGCGATGAACATCCCGAGCACGAAGCTCAGGTAGTTGTCGATGTCGGTTGTCATTTCCGCCCCGAGCGGCGCGTTGTAGTGCGCCATCACGCGGAAGATCGTCGGGAACACGAGAAAGTACGCGAACGCCATCCCGCACAGGAACAGCAGGTAACTGCTGCCGACGAGCGGCGCGACGAGCTTCTTCTCGTGCTGGTACAGCCCCGGCGCGACGAACGCCCAGATCTGGTACAGCACGATCGGCAGCGCGATCACGAGCGCGACGAGCATCGTGACCTTCATCGGCACGAAGAACGAGCCGGTGACGTCGGTGACGATCATCTTGCCGTCCTTCGGCAGATTCTCCATCAGCGGCCGCGCGAGCAGCCGGAAGATGTCGGGCGCCCAGTAGACGAGCCCGAGGAACACGACGATCACGGCCGCGCCCGCGCGAATGATGCGATCGCGAAGCTCGACGAGATGGGAAATGAAGGTTTCTTCCGGGGCGTCGCCCGGGTTCTGCTGGGGGTCGCTCACGCCGGCCCTCGGTAGGATTGACGAGCGAGCATGCGCTCGCTCAGAAGAAGCGCGTCGGCCGGCGCAGGCTGGCCGGCTGGTGGCGCGCGACACGCGCGGCGCCCGACTGCACGTGCGTACGGCGGGTGGTCGCGCGCTTGTACCAGGCAGGCGCAGCCGCCTGCTTGACGCGCCAGTTGCGTCGCTTTGGCGCGAGCGCGGCCGAACTGCCGCGCCACGACGGCGCGGCGGAGGTGCCGGAACCGGTCGAACCGGCGTCGCCCGCCGCTTCGTTGAGACCACCGACCGCGGAATGCCACGTGTCGTTCAGTTCCTTCTCGTGCTCACGCAGGTTGTCGTGAATCGTCGTTTCGACATTGCGCGCGGCCGCCTCGAAATCGGTCTTCATCGTCCGCAGTGCGTCGAGTTCGATTTCGCGCGAGACCTCGGCCTTCACGTCGTTGATGTACCGCTGCGCACGGCCGAACAGCGCGCCTGCCGTACGCGCGACGCGCGGCAAGCGCTCGGGGCCGAGCACCACGAGCGCGACGACGCCGATCAGCGCCATCTTCGAAAGACCGAGATCCAGCATCGCGAATGCCTGTCAGCGTGCCGGCTTTACGCCTTGTTCGAGTCGGAACGCGTCGTTTCCTTCGCGTTGACGTCGACCGAGCCCGAACGCGGCAGTTGCTGCGCGTCCGCCGGTGCTTCACCGTCCTTCATGCCGTCCTTGAAACCCTTCACGGCGCTGCCGAGATCGTTACCGATGTTGCGCAGCTTCTTCGTACCGAAAACCAGCGCGACGATCAGCAGCACGATCAGCCAGTGCCAAATGCTCAATCCACCCATGATGAAACCTCTCCTCAACCACGCCGCTACGCGGCGCAAATCGCCGGCAACGCGCCGGCTTCGACTATCGATGCGGGGAAACGCCCCGCGCCGTCAACCCATCCGCTGCCAGGGGCGCGGGCCGGCCAGGATATGTGCGTGCAGGTGGTAGACCTCCTGCCCGCCGCCCGGGCCCGTATTGATCACCGTACGGAAACCGGTTTCGCCACCCGTATACGCGACGCCGAGCTGGCTGGCGAGACGCGAGACGAGCAGCATCAGCCGGCCGAGCATCGGTGCATCGGCGTCGCTCGCCGCCGACAGCGTCGGCAGATGCTGGCGCGGAATCACGAGCACGTGCGTCTCGGCCGCCGGGCGGATGTCGCGGAACGCGACGAATTCGTCGTCCTCGTGCACCTTCGTGCTCGGGATCTCGCCTGCCGCGATCTTGCAGAACAGGCAATTCGGATCGTGACTCATGTTGCTCCTGCAGACGCCCGCCCGTGGCCGGTCAGAACCAGGCCTGCGGATCGAGCGGCTTGTTGTCGTTCAGGTACAGCCAACCCTTGATGATACGGTACAGCGTCCAGATCCATGTGACAAACATCACTGCGAATCCGACCACCACGAACATCAGCGCGAACCCGATCACGTACGCGATCAGCGCGCGCCAGAACGTGCGGATCTGCCACTCGAAGTGAGCCGCATACGGCGTGCCGGCCACATCGTCGCGCTTCACGTAGTTGATGATGATCGCGATGATGCCCGTGACGCCGCCCGTCAGCCAATGAAACGCATAGAGGCCGTAGAGCACGTGAGTCAGCGTGCGCAGCCCGTTCAGGCGCTCGGCGTCCGCGGCCCCCGGCACCGACGGCGGCGGAAACTGGCTTGGCGTATCGGTCATGATGCTACCCCCGTTAGATGACAATTCTTACAGCTTACCGCACTGTGGCCATCCCGCGACAAGGGCCTGTCACCCGCCGTTTTCCTCGCGCTCGCGACGCTTGCGCAGGGCCTTCTCTTCGATACCCGACAGCCCTTCGCGGCGCTCGAGCTCGGCGATCACGTCGGCCGGGCTCAGGTCGAAATGCGACAGCATCACGAGGCAGTGGAACCACAGGTCGGCCACCTCGCCGACGAGCGCGGTCGGCGCGCCGCCCTGGCGCACGTCCTTCGCGGCCAGCACGACTTCCGTCGCCTCTTCGCCGATCTTCTTCAGCACCGCGTCGTCGCCCTTGTGGAACAGGCGCGATACGTACGATTGATCGGGATCGCCGCCCTTGCGGCTATCGATCACGGCCGCGAGGCGCAGCAGCGTGTCTTCGGTCGATTGCGTCATTTGTAGATGTGTTCGGGATCTTTCAGCACCGGTTCGACCGCAACCCAGTCGCCGTTGTCGACGGTGCCTTCGAATTTCTGGAAGAAGCACGAATGCCGGCCGGTGTGGCACGCGATGCCCGACACCTGCTCGACCTTCAGCAGCACGACGTCCTCGTCGCAATCGAGCCGCACCTCGTGCACGTGCTGCACGTGGCCCGACTCCTCGCCCTTGAACCACAGGCGCTTGCGCGAACGCGAATAGTAGACCGCGCGCTGCGTCTCGATCGTCTTCGCCAGTGCCTCGCGGTTCATCCACGCGAACATCAGCACGTCGTTCGTCGACGCTTCCTGCGCGATCACCGGCACAAGGCCGTTGTCGTCCCAGCGGACCTTGTCGAGCCACGCGGGCAATGCATTCGTTTCCGTATTCATCACAGCCTCACCGGGATGCCCTGGTCGGCCATGAAGCGCTTCGCCTCGCCAACCGTGTGCTCGCCGTAGTGGAAGATACTTGCGGCCAGCACCGCGTCGGCGCGGCCGTCCTTGATGCCGTCGGCCAGGTGCTGCAGCGAGCCGACCCCGCCCGATGCGATCACCGGCACCGGCACCGCGTCCGACACGCCGCGCGTGAGCGCGAGGTCGAAGCCCGACTTGGTGCCGTCGCGGTCCATGCTCGTGAGCAGGATCTCGCCCGCGCCAAGCTCGGCCATCTTGCGCGCCCATTCGATCGCGTCGAGGCCCGTGTTCTTGCGGCCGCCGTGCGTGAAGACTTCCCAGCGCGGCGTCTCGCCATCGGCCGACACGCGCTTCGCGTCGATCGCGACGACGATGCACTGCGAGCCGTACTTGTCGGCTGCGTCGCGCACGAGCTGCGGGTTCGCGACCGCCGACGAATTCATGCTGACCTTGTCCGCACCCGCGTTCAGCAGGCGCCGTACGTCCTCGACGGCACGCACGCCGCCGCCGACGGTCAGCGGAATGAAGACCTGCGACGCAACGGCTTCGATGATCGGCAGGATCAGGTCGCGCTGGTCGGACGTCGCGGTGATGTCGAGGAACGTCAGTTCGTCGGCGCCCTGGTCGTCATAGCGGCGGGCGATCTCGACGGGGTCGCCGGCGTCGCGCAGCTCGACGAAATTGACGCCCTTGACGACACGCCCGGCAGTCACGTCCAGGCAGGGGATGATGCGTTTAGCTAGAGCCATGATGTTGCGCCAAATGCCGCGATGGGACGGCCGGTTACGGAAAGCCTCGCGCGAGGCTTCCGGTCGGGGCCGCCCGCAGGCAGCCCCGGCGAGCGGGACAACCGCGCTTACGCGTTGTCGAGTTCGCCGTTCAGTTCGTCCGCACGCTTTTGCGCGGCCGCGAAATCGAGATCGCCGGAGTAGATCGCACGGCCGCAGATCACGCCTTCGACGCCGTGCTCTTCCACTTCGCACAGGTTCTCGATGTCCGTGAGGTTCGACAGGCCGCCGCTGGCGATCACCGGGATGCCGACCGCCTGCGCGAGCTTCACGGTCGCCTCGATGTTGATGCCCTGCAGCATCCCGTCGCGGCCGATGTCCGTGTAGACGATCGATTCGACGCCGTAGTCCTCGAACTTCTTCGCGAGATCGATCACTTCGTGGCCCGTCAGCTTGCTCCAGCCGTCGGTCGCGACCTTGCCGTCCTTCGCGTCCAGCCCGACGATGATGCTGCCGGCGAACGCGGTGCACGCGTCCTGCAGGAAGCCCGGATCCTTCACGGCCGCCGTGCCGATGATCACGTAGGACAGGCCCGCGTCGAGATACTTCTCGATCGTCTCGAGGCTGCGGATGCCGCCGCCGAGCTGTACGGGGATTTCATCGCCGACTTCGTCGAGGATCGCTTCGATCGCCTCGAGATTCTTCGGCTTGCCGGCGAACGCGCCGTTCAGGTCGACGAGATGGAGCCGCCGGGCGCCGAGATCGACCCACTTGCGGGCCATCGCCGCCGGGTCCTCGGAGAAAATCGTAGCCTGGTCCATATCGCCCTGTTTGAGGCGCACACACTGACCGTCTTTGAGATCGATGGCCGGAATCAGCAACATAGCAATCGGGTGTCGTCGTGGAAAAAGAAAAGAATCCGGCGCGTACCGGCCAATCCGGTACCGCGCCGTCTCGCTAGTTTAGTACAACTCTTTCGGCGCTTAGGCGCGCGAGCCCCATGCGACAGGCCTTTCCGGCCCGCCGACTGTGGCACGCACGCGACGTTCACGGCTTCCAGTGTACGAAGTTGCGATACAGACGCAACCCGACCTCCGCGCTTTTCTCGGGGTGGAATTGGGTCGCGAAGAGATTATCCCGCGCGACCGCGGACGTAAACGGCGCACCGTAAGCCGTTTCGCCCACCGTATGAGCCGGGTTGTCCGGCGTTACGTAATAGCTGTGCACGAAGTAGAAATACGCGTCGTCGGGCACGCCGTCCCACAGCGGGTGCGGCTGCGACTGGCGCACGCGGTTCCAGCCCATCTGCGGCACCTTGAAGCGCGAGCCGTCGTCCTGCAGGCGGCCGTCGAGCTCGAAACGCACGACCTTGCCGGGCAACAGGCCGAGGCCCTTCGTGTCACCTTCCGCGCTCCAGTCGAACAGCATCTGCTCGCCGACACACACGCCAAGCAGCGGCTTCGTGCGCGAGGCCTCGATCACGGCCTCCTGCAGGCCCGATTCGCCGAGGGAGCGCATGCAGTCGGGCATCGCACCCTGGCCGGGCAGCACGACACGGTCGGCCGCGCGGATCGCGGCCGGCGTGTCGACGATCGCCACGTCGGCGGCCGGTTCGGCCTTCCTGAGCGCCTGCGCGACCGAGCGCAGGTTGCCCATCCCATAATCCACAATCGCAATCGAAGTTTTCATCTCAGTGCAGGCAGTAGCGCCCTCAGTCCATTGACGATGAATTCCACCGCCAGCGCCGACAGCATCAGACCCATCAGCCGCGTGGCGATGTTGATGCCCGTGCGGCCGATCCAGTTCGCGATCGGCTCGGCGAGCCGCATCGCGACGAAACACAGAAAAGCCAGGACCGCGCCGATCGCGACCAGCCCGGCCCGCTCATACCAGTGATGCGAGTTCGCCGCATAGATGATCACCGTGCTGATCGAGCCGGGGCCCGTGAGCAGCGGAATCGCCAGCGGCACGACCGCGATGTTGTCCTTCAGCTCGGCCTCGTGGCGCTCCTCCGGCGTCGATCGCGTGTTGCCGATCTGCGCGTTCAGCATGTTGATCGCCATCAGCAGCATGATGATCCCGCCGCCCACTTCGAGCGACCCGACCGAAATGCCGAAGAAGTTGATGATCTGCTGCCCGAGCAGCGTCGTCACCGTGATCACGCAGAACACCGACACCGACGCGATCCGGATCGTGCGCCGCCGCTCGGCATCCGTCTGCTGCGCCGTCAGGCTCAGGAAGAACGGCACCGCACCGACCGGGTTGATCAGCGCAAGCAGCGAAATGAACGATTTGAGCAGATCCATCGCAAGCCGGCGCCGCGCGCCGAAGCCGTGAGGTTGTCCTTGACGCTCCGTCCGGTCAGTTCAGGTTCAGAGACTGCCCTTCGTCGACGGGATCTGCCCCGCCGCACGCTCGTCCAGCTCCACCGCCGCGCGCAGCGCACGGCCGAAGGCCTTGAACACCGTTTCGAGCTGATGGTGCGCGTTGATCCCGCGCAGGTTGTCGATGTGCAGCGTGACGCCCGCGTGGTTCACGAAACCGCGGAAGAACTCGATCGACAGGTCGACGTCGAACGTGCCGATCCGCGCCCGCGTGAACGGCACGTGGAATTCGAGGCCCGGCCGGCCCGAGAAGTCGATCACGACGCGCGACAGCGCCTCGTCGAGCGGCACGTACGAATGGCCGTAGCGGCGGATGCCCTTGCGGTCGCCGATCGCCTTCGCGACGGCCTGTCCGAGCGTGATGCCGACATCCTCGACCGTGTGGTGGTCGTCGATGTGCGTATCGCCATGCGCTTCAACCTCGAGATCGACCAGACCGTGTCGAGCGATCTGGTCGAGCATATGGTCGAGGAACGGCACGCCGGTAGCCAGCTTCTGCTGGCCCGTGCCGTCGAGATTGAGCTTCACACGGATCTGCGTTTCGCTGGTATTGCGAACGACTTCCGCCACACGCATGGCAATTCCTTGACTGAGTCGATGTAAATGGGGATTGATCGTTTCGCGCTGCGGCGCCCAGAGGCTCAACCGGGCAGCGCGAGTTTCAAAGCGGCCAGCAGGCGCGCGTTTTCGTCGGGAGAACCGACGGTCAGCCGCACGCATTCAGCCAGCAACGGATGCATTTTACTCACGTTTTTGACCAACACCCGCTCGGTGAGCAGCACGTCGAACACGGCAGCCGCGTCCGGCACGCGCACCAGCAGGAAATTGCCGGCGCTCGGGAACACCTTCGTGCCCGGCAGCGCGGCCACTTCCTGTGCGAGACGCGTGCGTTCCGCACGCAGGTCGGCCGCCTGCGCATCGAGCACGTCGAGGTGGTCGAGCAGGAAATCGGCGGTCGCCTGGGTCAGCACATTGATGTTGTACGGCGGGCGCACCTTGTCGAATTCGGTCAGCCACGCGGGCGAACCGACCAGATAGCCGAGACGGATGCCCGCGAGGCCGAGCTTCGACACCGTGCGCATCACGACGACGTTGTCGAATTCGGCCGCGCGCGGCAGCCACGAACGAACGGCGAACGGCTGGTACGCCTCGTCGATCACGACCAGGCTGTGCCGCGCGGCCACGACGATCCGTTCGATGTCGGCATCGTCGTACAGCGTGCCGGTCGGGTTGTTCGGGTACGCGAGATAGACGATCGCCGGACGATGCTCGGCGATCGCCGCGAGCATCGCGTCGACGTCGAGCGTCAGGTCGGCCTTCAGCGGCACGCCGACGAATTCCAGCTGCGCGAGCTTCGCGGACAGTTCGTACATCACGAAGCCCGGCACCGGCGCGAGCACCTTCGCGCCCGGCTTCGCACAGGCCATCGACATCATGCTGATGATTTCGTCCGAGCCGTTGCCGAGCAGCACGTCGCAGCCGGCCGGCACGGCCATCGCGTGGCGCAGCTTGTCGAGCAGCGCGGCCGGGCGCGGCGCCGGGTAGCGGTTCAGCGCGACCTGCGCGAGACGCTCGCCGAGCGCCGCGGCGAGCGGTTCGGGCAGCGGGTACGGGTTCTCCATCGCGTCGAGCTTCACGAACCCGCTCGCGTCCGGCACCGGGTAGCTCGTCATCGCGAGCACGTCGCGGCGGATGATGTCTTGTGGCGTCGTCATGGTCTCAAGCCGGCGTGCGTCGCGCCGGCGTCAAATGTTCGGCAAGGCGGCGGCTGCCGCCCTGCACAGGTGTCTCCAGCCCCGGCCTTCAGGGGCAGGCCGGGCGGCACGTCAGCGCCAGCCGCGGCCCCGCGCAGCGGGTGGTCAGTGCCTCATCCGGAACTCGGCGCTCTTCGCGTGCGCCTGCAGCCCCTCGCCGTACGCGAGCTCCGATGCGATCTCGCCGAGCGTCTGCGCGCCTTCTGCGCTGACCTCGATCAGGCTCGAGCGCTTGATGAAGTCGTACACGCCGAGCGGCGACGAGAAACGCGCGGTGCGCGACGTCGGCAGCACGTGGTTCGGGCCTGCGCAGTAGTCGCCGAGGCTCTCGCTCGTGTAGCGGCCGAGGAAGATCGCGCCCGCATGGCGAATCTGCTGGCCCCATTGCTGCGGCTCCAGCGCGGAGATTTCCAGGTGCTCGGGCGCGATGTCGTTCGCGATCCGGCAGGCTTCGGCCATGTCGCGCACCTTGATCAGCGCGCCGCGGCCTTCGAGCGACGCGCGGATCACGTCCTGGCGCGGCATCGACGGCAGCAGCTCGTCGATCGCCTTTTCGACGCGCTCGAGGAACGCACCATCCGGGCACAGCAGGATCGATTGCGCGAGCTCGTCGTGCTCGGCCTGCGAGAACAGGTCCATCGCGACCCAGTTCGGATCGGTCGTGCCGTCGCACAGCACGAGGATTTCCGACGGCCCGGCGATCATGTCGATGCCGACCGTGCCGAACACGCGGCGCTTCGCCGACGCGACGTACGCGTTGCCGGGGCCGCAGATCTTGTCGACGGCCGGTACCGTCGCCGTGCCGTATGCCAACGCGCCAACCGCCTGCGCGCCGCCGATCGTGAACACGCGATCGACGCCGCCGAGCAGCGCCGCGGCGAGCACGAGGTCGTTCTTCACGCCGTCCGGCGTCGGCACGACCATCACGATCTCGCCGACGCCCGCGACGCGCGCGGGAATCGCGTTCATCAGCACCGACGACGGATACGCGGCCTTGCCGCCCGGCACGTACAGGCCGACGCGGTCGAGCGGCGTGACCTTCTGGCCGAGCACCGTGCCGTCGCTTTCCGTGTACTGCCAGCTATGCGTGCCGCACTCGATCTTCTGCTTCTCGTGGTACGCGCGCACTCGCGCGGCAGCCGCTTCCAGCGCCGCGCGCGCCTTCGGCGCGAGGCCGTCGAGCGCCGTCTGCAGCGCGTCCTGCGGCAGCTCCAGCGCGGCGATGCTGTTCGCGCTCAGCCGGTCGAAGCGGTTCGTGTACTCGAGCACCGCGGCGTCGCCGCGCGACTTCACGTCGGCGAGGATCTGCGCGACCGATTGCTCGATCGCCGCGTCTTCGCTCGCCTCGAATGCGAGCAGCGCGCGCAGTGCGGCGCCGAAGCCTTCGCTCGTCGAATCGAGCTTGCGGATGGTGATGGACATGGGAGTTCCGTTACGGTGATGCGCTCAACCGCCATTCTGCGACGCGCGTTCGAACGCGTCGAGGATCGGCTTGAGTGCCGTGCGCTTCAACTTCAGCGCAGCCTGGTTCACGACGAGGCGCGACGAGATCGCCATGATCTCCTCGACCTCGACCAGATTGTTCGCCTTCAGCGTGCCGCCCGAGCTGACCAGGTCGACGATCGCGTCGGCCAGCCCGACCAGCGGCGCAAGCTCCATCGAGCCGTACAGCTTGATCAGGTCGACGTGCACGCCCTTCGCGGCAAAGTGTTCGCGTGCGGTTTCGACGTACTTCGTCGCGACGCGCAGGCGCGCGCCCTGGCGCACGGCGCTCGCATAGTCGAAACCGGCCGACACGGCCACCGACATCCGGCAGCGCGCAATGTTCAGATCGATCGGCTGGTACAGGCCCGAGCCGCCGTGCTCGACCAGCACGTCCTTGCCGGCCACGCCGAAGTCGGCCGCGCCGTATTCGACATAGGTCGGCACGTCGCTCGCGCGCACGATGATCACGCGCAGGTCGGGGTTCGTCGTCGGCAGGATCAGCTTGCGCGACGTTTCCGGATCCTCGGTGACCTGCACGCCGGCCGCGGCCAGCAGCGGCAGGGTTTCCTCGAAAATCCGGCCCTTCGACAGGGCAAGGGTCAGCGGCGCGGTCATGCTTGGCTCCCGGAAAGGCGGCGCACGTTCGCGCCGACGGCGGTCAGTTTGGCTTCCATGCGGTCGTAGCCGCGATCGAGGTGATAGATGCGGTCGACCAGCGTTTCGCCGTCGGCACGCAGCCCGGCGATCACGAGGCTCGCCGACGCACGCAGGTCGGTCGCCATCACGTTCGCGCCCGACAGCTTGTCGACACCCGTCACGAGCGCGGTGTTGCCGTCGATCGTGATGTTCGCGCCGAGCCGGTTCAGCTCCTGCACGTGCATGAAACGGTTCTCGAAAATGGTTTCGACGACCTGCGCGGTACCCGTCGCGACCGTATTGAGGGCCATGAACTGCGCCTGCATGTCGGTCGGGAACGCCGGGTATTCCGACGTGCGGATCGTCACCGCCGACGGCCGGCGGTCCATCTTCACGCGCAGCCAACTGTCGCCTTCCTCGATCGACACGCCGGCTTCGCGCAGCTTGTCGATCACCGCGTCGAGGATGTGCGGGCGCACGCCCGTCAGCATCACGTCGCCGCCGGCCGCCGCGACCGCGCACAGGAACGTGCCGGCCTCGATACGATCGGGGATCACCGAATGGCGTGCGCCGTGCAGCCGCTCGACGCCCTGGATCACGAGTCGATCGGTGCCGATGCCGTCGATTTTCGCGCCCATCGCGACCAGCAAGTGTGCGAGATCGCTCACTTCCGGCTCGCGCGCGGCATTTTCGATCACCGTCTCGCCATCGGCGAGCGTCGCGGCCATCAGCAGGTTTTCCGTGCCCGTCACCGTGATCATGTCGGTCACGATGCGCGCGCCCTTCAGGCGCTTCGCGCGGGCTTCGATGAAGCCGTGCTCGATGCTGATCTCGGCGCCCATCGCCTGCAGGCCCTTGATGTGCTGGTCGACCGGACGCGCACCGATCGCGCAGCCGCCCGGCAGCGACACCTTCGCCTCGCCGAAGCGCGCGAGCAGCGGCCCGAGCACGAGGATCGACGCTCGCATCGTCTTCACGAGCTCGTACGGCGCGACGAGGTTGTCGACGCGCGACGCGTCGAGCTGCACGCGGCAGCCGTCGGTCTCGCTCTTCACGCCCATCTGGTTCAGCACCTTCAGCGTGGTACGCACGTCCTTGAGATTCGGCACGTTGTCGAGATCGACCGGGTCCCCGGTGAGCAGCCCCGCGCACAGAATCGGCAGCGCGGCATTCTTCGCGCCCGACACGACGATCTCGCCCGACAGACGGTGGCCGCCTTCGATCACGAGCTTGTCCATCCCATGGCCATGCGATTCCCCGTTGGCGGCCGGGTGTGCCGTGGCGACGCTCTGGACGGCGTCGCGCTCGTTGACGGTGACTTGCACTCAGTGATTTCCGTTTATGCGTTCTGCCATTCGGCGGGCGTCAGCGTCTTCATGCTGAGCGCGTGAATTTCCTGCTTCATGCGATCGCCGAGCGCCGCGTAGACGAGCTGGTGCCGCTGGATCGGCCGCTTGCCTTCGAAGGCAGCGGACACGATCGTCGCGAAGAAATGCTGGCCGTCGCCTTCGACTTCCAGATGCGTGCAGGCGAGACCGCCGGCGATGTATTGCTTGACCTGTTCGGGAGTCGGCAACATGGTGTAAGGCTCCTGTCGGCGCGCGCCGCCTGGATGGCGGCCCGCTGCCTGTCGATATCAATGACGCAGTTTGTAGCCGGTCGCGAGCAGCCGCATCGCGATCAGCGCGAGCAGCACGAAGAAACCGGTGACGATCGCGAGGCTCGCGAACGGGTTGATGTCGGACGCGCCGAAGAACCCGAAACGGAAGCCGTCGATCATGTAGAAAAACGGATTGAGACGCGAGATCTCACGCCACACGGGCGGCAGCGAGTGCGTCGAATAGAACACGCCGGACAGGAACGTCAGCGGCATGATCAGGAAGTTCTGGAACGCCGCGAGCTGGTCGAACTTCTCGGCCCAGATCCCGGCGATCAGGCCGAGCGTGCCGAGGATCGCCGAGCCGAGCAGCGCGAACGCAATGATGAACAGCGGCGCCGCGAAATGCATCGGGATAAACCAGATCGTCACGACGAACACACCCGTGCCGACCGCGAGGCCGCGCACCACGGACGCGAGCACGTACGCGCCGAAGATGTCGCGGTACGACAGCGGCGGCAGCAGCATGAACACGAGGTTGCCGGTGATCTTCGACTGGATCAGCGACGACGAGCTGTTCGCGAACGCGTTCTGCAGCACGCTCATCATCACGAGGCCCGGCACGAGGAAGCTCACGTACTCGACGCCCGGATAGACCTCGACGCGGCCCGACAGCGCGTGGCCGAAGATCGTCAGGTACAGCAGCGCCGTGACGATCGGTGCGCACACCGTCTGAAACGACACCTTCCAGAAACGCAGCAGTTCCTTGTAGAACAGCGTTTGAAACCCGCTCATGCCAATCCCTCGATGACGTCTGCCCCGTTCATCACCTGGACGAACACATCTTCGAGGTCGGCCTTGCGGACCTCGATCTCGTCGAACGTGCAGCCCGCCGCGCGGCATTGCGCGAGGATCCGCTCGACATCGTCGTAGCTCGTCAGGCGCAGCAGGTGCTCGCCCGGCGCGCGGGCGGCCGGGTCGGACTCCAGCCCGCGCAGCTCGGACGGCAGCGCGCCGGTCGCGAGGCGCAGGTAGAGCTGCAGCCCCGCGAAGCGGCGCAGCAGCGCGTCGGTGCGGTCGAGCGCAACCACTTCGCCACGGCGCAGCATCGCGATGCGGTCGCACAGCGACTCGGCTTCCTCGAGGTAATGGGTGGTCAGCACGATCGTGTGGCCTTCGCGGTTCAGGCGCGAAATGAATTTCCACAGCGTCTGGCGCAATTCGACGTCGACGCCGGCGGTCGGTTCGTCGAGCACGATCACGGGCGGCCGGTGCACGAGCGCCTGCGCGACCAGCACGCGGCGCTTCATCCCGCCCGACAGCGCGCGCATGTTCGCGTCGGCCTTCTCGGTGAGGTCGAGATTGGCCATCACTTCGTCGATCCAGTCGTCGTTGCGGCGCAGCCCGAAATAACCGGACTGGATCCGCAGCGTCTCGCGGACGGTGAAGAACGGATCGAACACGAGTTCCTGCGGCACGACGCCGAGTGCGCGACGCGCACCACGGAAGTCCTTGACGACGTCGTGACCGCGCACCGAGATACTGCCTTCGTCGGCCCGGGCAAGCCCGGCGAGGATACTGATGAGCGTGGTCTTGCCTGCGCCGTTGGGGCCGAGCAGACCGAAAAACTCGCCTTCCTCGACCGACAGGCTGACGCCCTTGAGCGCCTGAAGCGACTTGTAGCGCTTCTTGACGTGACGGATTTCTATGGCTGACATGACTGTGCGCGACGCAAGGGCCGCGACGCCTATTCTGTGCTTGCTGCGAATGAAAATGGGGGCCGGACGCCGATTGGCTGCCCCGCAAAACGCTTGATTATAGGGCAAACCGGCTGGTGGAGCCGGTGCCGGAAGCACGCGGCCTGAAGCTTGCGCGCGCCGGGCGGCGCGGCAGGCTCCGGTCGGACAGGGTCAATGTCGCCCGGTGCCTTCGATGAGCGCGTCGACGCCGTAGGCGCGCGCGAGGCTGGCGAGCTTCGGAGGGAGATTGAGGATGTCGAGGGCCGTGCCGCGCGCTTTGGCGGCACGTTGCCATGCGAGCAGCACGGCGAGCGCGGACGAGTCGAACTGCGTCAGCGCCGCGCAATCGACGGCGGTCGCGCCCGCGCCGATGCGCGCAAGACCGTCCGCGAGCGCGGACTTCGCGCTCGCGACGGTCAGCGAGGAGCCGGCTTCGAAGCCGCTCACGACGCTTGCTTGCCGGCGGCAAGTTGCTGGTTGCGCTGCGTGAGGAACTGGATCAGGCCGTCCACGCCGCTTTGCTGGATCTTCTCGTTGAACTGCTGCTGGTACGTCTGGATCAGCCACGCGCCGAGCACGTTCAGGTCATACACCTTCCAGCCGTTGGCCGACTTGTACAGGCGGTAGTCGATCTGGACCGGCTGGCCGTTGTTCATCGCGACCGTCTTGACCACGACGTCGGTATCGGCCGGATCGGCGCGGAACGGCGGGTACTGGATCTGCTGGTCCGGCTTCAGCTGCGCCAGCGCGCCCGAATACGTGCGGATCAGCAGCAGCTTGAACTGCTCCTGAACCTGTTGCTGCTGCTCGGCCGTCGCGGTGCGCCAGTTGCGGCCCATCGCGAGCTGCGTGGTGCGGCGGAAATCGGTGTACGGCAGGATGTCCTTGTTGACGATCGTAATGATGCGATTGGTGTCGCCCTGCTTGATCGTCTGCTGTTTGACTTCGTCGAGCACCTGCTGCGTCGCCGTCTTGATCAGCGCTTGCGGGTTCGACTGGTCGACTTGCGCGTGGGCTGCGCTGCCGAACGAGAACAGCGCCGCGAAAACGGGGATCAGGAACAGTTTTTTCATCATAGTGACCTGCATGAATGAGTCGATGCGGAGGTTGGAGCAGGTAGCTTACGCGCAAGTTCGCGCACGCTACCGACTGAATCGTTTCCGGCTGTAACGAATGTAAATCCGTCAGTGCAGCCGGATGCTCGGGAAGCGGAACCCGCCCGGCGACGGCGGCGCCACCTGCATCGCCGGCACGTTCGTTTCGCTGGCCGGGTTCGGCGATTCGGCCGATCCCGAAGCCGGTGCGGCCACCGCCGCGCCCGATGCACCTGCCGGCGCCGTTGCACCGCCCACCGCTGCG